>JAYUXG010000001.1:0-2265 GCA_043753125.1 Saprospirales bacterium
AATAAACAAAGCCTTTTCGAGTTCTCCCTGAAACCTGCTGAAAAAACTGATCTTGCTTATTGTTGTGGTCTATATCGTGAAGTTGGTGTATGCAGACCACAATGACTGGAAATCATTCTTATAGTTTCTACCCCGTACCCTTACACGATATGTCCCAGATGTAGATGGCCTGGTAAAAAAATAAGTATAGTTGGGCGTACCGTTACTCAATACTCCAGGTATGTGGATCGTCGATAATACTGTACCACCCAATGTACTCACTTCTACTATAGCCCGAAAATAGAGCGGCGAAACCGGATTTATGACCACTTGCATACTGGTACTGGAGCCCGGACGCGGTCCCACACTGTTGATAGTTGGTGTTGTATAACTCGGTGGATATAAAAAACGCCCTGTCAGTTTGTCATTTGCGCTGGGTGTAGTATTCATTGAGTTAGCTGGAGTAACCATCACCGAGGAACCATCAGATTGTGGAGTGCCTGACATCAGCAACGCACTTATACCAAAGACACTACAATCATTAATACTACTGGACGGTGAATTATCGTGCCAGAAGCCTAATGCGTGTCCCGTCTCGTGTAACAGGATCATTACCCTTGTATTGTTATCCCCAAAAGATGCAGTAGAGGAGAGCGAGATATAACGACCACAGTTGCCATTGACTGGTATCATCGCAAAACCTAATATATTTGTCCCCAAAGATAACATACACGCTGGAGGGGCAGGAACCAGACCACCACCCGCATTATCCCTGAAAAAAGTGAGATCAGCCTCGGCGTTTGAAAAAACGCGTATAAAAGAAACTCTTATCCCCGTGCTGGACTGGCTCCATCTGGACAAAGCTATATTGATAAAACCGTAAAAGTCTACACCTCCAATATTATTGATGCTGGGGTCAAAAAACACTTTAATAGGTGAAGCACTGATATAATCGAGTATATGTCCGTTATCATATACAAATTGCCGGTCCTTGACCTCATTATTGTCTGCTGCTTCGGACGCGGGTCTTAGTAAGTCCGCAAACGCTTCTTTCGGGATCAGATGATCGCCCTCTAGAATAATGTTGCCCTCACATTCCTGAATGGTTTCTTTTCTATATCCTGCACTTTCCAGTTTAGATAGCAATTGTTCAAAACTGTCCTTTGCAGGATCGTAAACAGGTAAAGATTGCGGCGTTTGTTTTTCACATGCTACTAATAAAACTGCCAAACAAAAGCATGATACTGCGCTATAAATAGCGCATTTGTTGTTAAAAAAGGAATAGTTCATAGTTTGAAAAATTTAAAAAAGTTGATAATCTTGGGTTTATTTAACCGGTTAAGGTGGTAAACCTTAGGGAGAAGGCAATACAAAACCCAAATGAAGCGGATTCAAATTTTAAATGCAACGCAAAGCAATCAAGAAATTTCTTCTCGTGCGAACTTAATTACATAACCTTCTTCTCTGACCTTATATCTGTCTCCTTTTTCTCGATAACTGTTTTAAGAAAGTGTAAATTTCTGAGCACTTTTTTCTCTAAACCCATATTTCCGACTTTTTCTGGCCGGGTCAAAGATTACCAAAAAATTGTTGTCTACCCATGCCGATAACAAATTACGGGCAGCCCAATTAGAGATGCTAGACAATGTGCCAACATCGTAGCTGGTGATGGTGCTACTATCGCGGAATAGTTCAAGCACTTTGCGCTGACGTGTGTCAAGTCGGCACAGCACCGGGGAGCTATCTTGTACACCGCTGTCAGCCGCTTCCAGAGCGCGACGTCTCACCTTCTCAAAATTGTCCGCCATGCCTTCGCAAAAATATTCCACCTATTTGGTGATGTGGGCCTCGGCACGACCCTCATAGTAATTGTGGAAAGGGCCAACTGTAATTGCTTCGTAATAGGCAGCCAGATTTCGCGCATAATATTCTTCCAGTGAGTATAGCCCCTTCAAATCATAGCCGCCCCAACGCAAGATGAGCGTAGTTAGCAATCTCGCCGTTCGTCCATTCCCATCATAAAAGGGTGGATGGCAGCGGATTGATAATGTGTTACCCAGATCACCAATACTTTTATAGCTACCGCGTAACGATCAATTTCTGATACACCGATTCGCCATTCGCCGTCACCTTGAAAAAATAAGTGCTGGCAGGCAGGTCATTGATGGAAATGGGCAAGGTTTGCAGGGCCGCTTCAAGGGGGTCAGCAAGCACTTCATTCATTTGTACGTCGCTATGTTCGAGTGGATGCACAACTGGAAGAAAATATCGCCCGCATTTATGCAG
>JAYUXG010000002.1:0-2260 GCA_043753125.1 Saprospirales bacterium
AACCCGCCGACTTTGGTGTTTCGGCGGCTGAACCCGCCGACTTTGGTGTTTCGGCGGCTGAACCCGCCGACTTTGGTGTTTCGGCGGCTGAACCCGCCGTTACTGCACTATCGCCTGTACCTGCTCGAACGTTGGCAAATGACGGTGGTGGTACATGGCCAATACCCGTCCGTCTTTGAGTACCACCACGCCGGGATTCGCGCGGATGATGGTTTTCAACAGCTTATCATCTGCCTTATAGAAAGGATAATTGGCCCCCACCTTGGCTTTGAAATCGCCTGCCACTTCGCTGTCCGCGTACGTGGTAATCGCGTACACCTTCCAACCCGCTTTGGTTGCAGCGTCGGCCAGCGGATTGATGCCGTTCCTAAATGCCTGGTCGTAGCCCACCGTGGGCAGGAAAACCGTGCGTTCCACTTTTTTGGGTTCCAGCGAAGCCATCACCCGTTGCACCGTGAACGAATCGGTGGTGCCATAGCGCACAGTGTCCATGGTCCAGACCGTATCCTGCGTCACTACGGTTTCGGTCTGCTTGGCTCCTTCGAGGTGATAGGCAACGATCATCAGACTATAGCCCGGCTCGGCCAGCAGGTCGTCGGTGATCTCGCCGTTTTCGCCATCCTCTACCGCGAAATCGCTGATCTTGGTTTTGGTGACTGGCTGTCGCTGTCCGTCTACCAGTACGTACATATCGGTTTGAATCTGGTCCTTTACCGACCAGCCCTGGTCTTTGGGATAGGTTTTCAGGTAAGTGTACTTATTGGGTTCGGGTTCCATGTAAGTCACCACTTGGCCGGTGTTCTTGTTGGCCAGTACCCAGCCCAGTATATCGGTTTTGGCACTGCCTTCCAGTTCCTTCCGTTCGCGGATGTTAGAACCTACCTTAAACGGACGGAAATCCACTATCGGTAGTTTCCAATAGGTGTAATTGATGCACATCAGCAACGACAGGGCAGTGGTTACGAACATCACGCCGTCGCGGGCGCGGCTGGTCCATAATTGGTGCATCCAGCGGGAACGGAACAGGAACATCAGCGTAGGCACCAGCAGGCCCAAATCTTTATAAAACGAAATGCGCGGGTCCAGTTTGATAAAATCGCCGAAGCAACCGCAGTCGGTGACGCGCATCTGGGTTTTCACGTAAGGCCCCCACTGCGCAAAATCGAAGAAGTTGGCTTCCGAAGGTACAAAACCGGTGAGGTAGGTAAAACTAGTGAGGAAGGTAAAGAAAAACATGACCACAAAGAGTAGCCAAGCCGTCAGCCGCCGCTGCCAACCCAGGATAAGGGCCAGGCCTAACATCATCTCCAGCACGATCATGGTGATCGAAAAGCCGTTGCTGTATCGCGTCAAAAAAGGAAACATCGGTGCCAGGCCCTTGAACACATTGTTCAGCCCAGCAAACGTTGTCTCAAAGGCCTCGAAGTAGTCCTGCATTTTGTACGCCGTACCGATGGGGTCTACGGCTTTGACCAAACCGGAAAAAATAAACCAGACTCCCACAAAATGTTGGAGAAAAGTCCACAGCACGTTTTTATGCCGTTTGGCCCAGATAGTCAGTGCCGTCAACACTGCTCCGGCCAACGCGAATTGGAATAATAGGGAAGAAAGAGAAGTCATGTGTATGAGTATTCGAATATTTAAGTGTGCGAGTATTTGAATGTTTGAGGATGCGAGTATTTGATCAAATACTCGCATCCTCAAATACTCCATTTTTATTAGACGCTTCTTGCAGCCGAATCAGTGCAAATACGGCATAATTGATAATATCACGGTAGTTGGCTTCCAAGCCTTCGGATACCAGCGTTTGTCCGGCGTGGTCTTCTATTTGCTTGATACGCAATAACTTCTGCAAGATCAAATCGGTCATACTGCTCACCCGCATCACCCGCCAAGCTTCGCCGTAGTCGTGGTTTTTGGCTTGGAGCAGCCGCAGGTTTTCCTCCAAATGGTGGTTGTACCGCTCGGACACTCGCTCCCGGTCCATTTCCAGCGGTTCTGTAGCGGGCAATTCGAGTTGGAGGAGGGCCAAAATACTATAATTGACCAGTCCCATAAATTCGTCACCCACCGGATCGGCCACTTTTTGCACGCCTTTTTCTTCAATACTGCGGATGCGCAACGCCTTGATATACAGTTGGTCGGTGATGCTCGCCGGACGCAGGATGCGCCAGGCGGTACCGTAGTCGGCCGTCTTTTTCAAAAACAGATCGCGGCAGTGTTCCACGACTGTCCGAAATTGCGCAATGGTTTGTTCCAT
>JAYUXG010000003.1:0-13296 GCA_043753125.1 Saprospirales bacterium
ATAAGCACCGCCGAAGGTCACGAACGCGGCTTGGGTAAAGAACAGGCAGAGTTTTTTCCAGAAATCAAAATTAGGAGCAAGAACCGCCAGTAGTAGTAAGGGCAAAGCCCAAAGTAAAGTTGCTGTAGTAATTTGCCTTGCCAAACGCGCTGCTGAAAAGCCGGTGGTTGGCACAGTAGTATGGCGATTGATGAGGTAGGCGTGTTCCTCTGCATCGTTGCTTTCGTTCACCTTGCGTTGCTGGTTGTTGTTCGCTGGTAAACCTCGTAGGTTTTTAAAACCTGCGCGGTGTAAGGAAGAAAAACGATAAACTAATATGCCCAATAAGACCGCACTTAAAATAATCAACGTAAAAGGGGCCTTAAAAAAATAAATAGCCACAAAAGCTACCGCCGCTACGATATAGTGCAGTGGTGTTTGCAGCGATTTTTTGCCAACTTTTATAATAGCCCCAACCACGATGGCCACCACCGCCGGCTTCAAAAATTCAAACATGGCGTGCACCGCCGCAACCTGTCCATAACTGACGTACAACGCACTCAATCCCCACAAAATGAACGCCGAAGGCAGCACGAACAAGATGCCGCCTGCCAGTCCGCCGCGCGTACCGTGCAGCATCCAGCCGGTGTAGGTGGCCAGTTGCTGGGCTTCGGGACCGGGCAGCAGCATACAATAGTGTAGGGCATGCAGAAACTTGGAGTTGCTGATCCAACGCTTTTGGTCTACCAGAAAATCGTGCATAAGAGCGATCTGCCCCGCCGGGCCACCGAAACTAATAAAACCTAGTCGCAACCAGAAGCGGAGGGCTTCGCGGAAGGTAGGGGCTGGCGGCGGAACAAGATTTCCCATGCGGATGCTATTGTTTTACTTGCTTGCGCAAATCAAAGTTCTGGAAGTAGAAAATCCGAACGGTGTGCTGGTTCCTGAACTTGTTACCCGCCGGAAGTTGCTGATACAGATTCATGTATCCGCCGTGCAGTTGCGCATGGTCATTTAATTGATACACCAGTCCTGCAAACAGCCGGTTTTGGTCAAAGACATTATAGACGATTTTCTTTCCAAAATTGACGTGCAGTTCATCATTTAATAAAAATTGCAGCCCGCCAGGACCTAAACCTTTTTTGGTGAGTGGCAGGAACAGGGCGAAGTTGTAGCGGATACGGTAATTGAAATTGTAGCCGTCGGCCAACTCGCTGTCGTTCAACACCTTGTGCCGAAAACGTTCTTCGAGGCGTACCCACTGCATCAGCCGTACCTTGGGCCAACGCATAAACCATTGCACCTGCTGCCAGGGGCGGTGTTCTGGTCGCGCAATGTTGGCATGGCCCTCGGCAGGAAAATGGTGTACGTAAGCGTAGCCTGCCGTTAATCTTACATCCTCAGTGATGTAGTAAGTAAGACCGGGACGAAATATAAAGGTGGAGAGGTCGCCTACAAAGTCGTTTTTTAGCCGCAGATGCACATCCAGCCAGGTGCCCCATTTATTGGAAAAACGGGTTTGGTTGAAAAAGCCGAACCACGCTTGTTCGTCGGTGGTGACCGTTCTCTGAGCGACCAAAGAAGTAGACACCATAACAAAGGCTAGTAAAAATCTTATTTTCATGCTGTTGGAAATTTACCGGATCACCGTATTATCAAAAGTAATCGCCACATAATACATTCCGCCAATGGTCGGCCCGGCAGCGTACTGGATGTAGCGTTGGTTAATTAAGTTGGTGCCGCCGATTTTGATGGTCGTTTTTAGCGCAGGTATCCGAACGTTGAACTGCGCATCCACCGTGCTATAAGCCGGGATAATGCCGTTGGCCAGTTGGCTCTCCCAAACAAAGGAATCCTGCCAGCGCCACACGATGTTGAAACCCACGTTGTGGGCAATTTCCCGGTTGGCGAACGAGATATTCGTGGCCCAGCGCGCCGTGTTGAAAGCAGTGATGAACACGTCCTTTTCCTTATTTTCTGTAATGTTATTATAGTTAATGTTGCCGCTGATCGTGAATTTACGGAAGAAATTGTAGGTCAGGCCGAACGACGAACCATAACTCTTGTAAGCGTTGCGGGCATTGGTGAACACCCGGTAACGGTCTTGCTTGGAGCGGGTGAGCATATCCAGCACCGCTGCGTCCGTGCCGACCCGGTCGGTCTTGGGTACTGCTACCTCCACCTGCCCAAGGAAACCCTCATAGATGTTATAGTACGCATCCAGATCGAGGGCCAACTTGTTGTCCAACAGCACACTCTTGTAGCCGACCTCGAAGGCATTGATGTGTTCCGGTTGGGTAGCGGGCAAGTTGGCAACCGCCAGCAGGTTGCGGTTTTGCAGAGCCGCGTCGTTCTGGGCCAAACCACTCGCCACGCTGGCATTTACGGCGGCCGTGAAGTTGTCGAGCGAAGTGAGGGTGTAGGAATTTTCTAAATAGCCCAACCCTTCGTTCACGCGGGCGAGGCCGCCTACGCGACGTACGTTACCGTTATTGACAAAAGACAAGGCCTCAAACAGGGCCGGAAAACGCCAGCCATTTTGGTAAGAGGCCCGCACATTGTGCTTTTCAGCGACGGTATAGACGGCAGCCACGCGGGGGTTCAGTTTTGGCGAAAACTCCGGGTTCTGGTCCAAGCGCAACGAGGCATTAAGTTTGAGCCGGTCGTTGAGCAGTGTTTTGGTCGCCTGCACAAAACCGCCGTATTTCGAGTAGTACTGGTTCTTGCCGCCTGGCTGGGTGCGTTCCGCCAGTGGGCGCGAGAAGTCCACAAAGTTGTTGCCGTCGGGAATGACCTCATACACCCGCGCATCTAAGCCGACCAGTACCGTCGCCCAGGAAATGTAGTCGCTCAGGTTCCATTGGGCATCGGTGTGATAAAGGCGGCTTTTTTGCAAAAGCCAGGCCCCGCCGGTGGTCGGTGCACCCGGCACGTTGGCGGCGATGTCCCAATTATTGATGCCGATAATAGTGTTTTTCAGCTGCTCAAACTCCGGGGTGTCGGGTTCCACGCGGCCCGCGTCGGCGGCCACGCGGGCTTGGTGGTGGGCCTCGGCGAGCGACAGATCGTTATCCAGCCCGGCTTGCAGCGCGGTTTTGTAGCGTCCGCCCCAGACCGAATTGGAACCGTTGTTCAGGTCGAGGTTGTCGGATAAGGGTTTGAGGTTGTAGGAGTTGCCCGTGTTTTCCAGGGAAACGTAACTGCGCACAAAGAAGCGGTTGCTCTTCAGTTCCACGCGGTGGTTTTGCACCTGCACGTCCCGAAGTTGCACCTTGTTGCCACGCTGAAAAATGCCGTCCATCAGGCCATAGCGGTAGGTGTAGGAAAGCTCCAGTTTGTCGGTGAGTTTGTGGTACAGGCCCGCGTCAAACTTGATATTGCGCACCGTTGGTTCCACCAGATCGCGTTCCAGGTAGCCCGTGCGGCGCACGTTGAAGGTCTCGTCCTTGTCATTATACTTGACCTTTACGGCCACGTTGTTGTTGCGCTCGTCGCCGTAGTTGTTCCACAGGTCGGCGGCGGGGTTGTCGGCCCCGGCCAGTTCGGGAAAGCGCGGGTTGGCAGAGTTGATCGGCTGTGGGTTTTGGTCGGTGCGGTTGTCCGACAACCAGTCCGTGCCGCGCAGGTAAGAACTGTTCACCTTAAAGGCCCATTTTTGGCCGAAAGCCCGGGCGTAGCGGATCGCCGACTCGCTCAACAGGCTGGGGTCGTAGTCTTGGCCGTCCACATGGTTCAAGCCGATACGCTGGTAAATACTCAGACCCTGATACGTAAACGGGCTTTTAGTGGTGAGGTTGGCCATGCCGTTGATGGCGTTCATGCCGTAAAGGGCCGAGGCTGCGCCGGGCGTAATCTCCACGCTGGCGATGTCCAGTTCGGTGGGTCCGATGGCGTTGCCGAGCGGGACACCAAGCGTAGCCGCCTGCATATCTACTCCATCGACCAACTGCATGAAGCGGAAATTGTTGGGGATGTTAAAGCCCCGGGCATTGGGTACTTTGAAGGTCAGGCTGGACGTGGTCATTTGCACGCCCTTTACGTTTTCCAGCGCATCGTAAAAAGTGGGGGCGGGGGTCTCTTTGATGGCGCGGATGTCGAGTTTTTCGATGGCCACTGGCGATTTCAGAATGCTTTCCTCGACCCGCGAGGCGGAGACGACCACCTCTTTAGCCCACAATACTTTGGATTCCAGGGCAATGGCCAGCGGGTCGCTCACGCTGGCGATTTCGACTTCCCTGGACTCAAAACCAAGCACGTTAAAGATTAGCGTGATCGGAAATTTTAGCCGGGTTTTCAACGAAAAATTGCCCGCGCCGTCGCTTAGCGTACCTGCATTGCTGTTCTTGATACTGATGCTTACCCCGGAGAGCGGGGTCTGATCGCTCTGTTCCGCTACTCGTCCGCTGATGACGATTACATCGTCTTGCGCTTGGGCAGTCTGGATAAAAAACAACGAGGTAAAGGCGAGGAATAGGATTTTTAAAGTAAATTTTTGCATGACGAAAGAAGGAAATTTTTGCACAATTTTTTGACAGTCAATTAGTTGTGTCTAAAAAACAAAAGTATGTTTCCCCATTCGGACAATACAGGGGGCGGGGGAAATGGACGTTGTTCATGTTGTTTGAAAATTTACTAATACACATCCTCCAAATACCGCCTTTGCTTCTTCAACCCCTTCAAATACTCCACGGCAAACTCCTGACCCTTACCGCTTTCCTTTGCTACCAATTGTACTACTGCGTTTTGTACATCGGCGGCCATGCGCTCTTTGTCACCGCAAACATAGAAATGCGCCCCGTTTTCCAGCCGGTCGTAGATCAACCGTGAACGTTCGAGCAGGCGATGCTGCACGTACACCTTTTCAGACTGGTCGCGGGAAAAAGCTACGTCCAATCGGTCCAAGGTGCCGCGTTTGAGGTGGTTGAGCCACTCGGTTTGGTACAGGAAATCCGTCTCAAAATGTGGGTTGCCGAAAAACAGCCAGTTTTTGCCGGCAGCGTTGCGCTCGCTGCGCTCTTCCACAAAAGACCGGAATGGAGCCACGCCCGTGCCGGGGCCGACCATTATAATGTCCGTTGCGTCGTCCTCGGGAAGTTTGAAATATTCGTTGCGTTCAATAAAGACCGGCACTGATTCGCCCACGGCAATCCGGTCGGCCAAGAAAGTAGAGGCTGCACCCTGGTGTGGACGACCACTGAAATCGTAGCGCACGGCGGCCACGGTCAGGTGTACCTCATCGGGATGCGCCGCCAGACTGGACGCAATGGAGTACAGGCGCGGTGGCATTTTCCGTAAAAAAGTCAGCAGCGTTGCTTCGGACATGGCCCCCGGAAACTCGCGCAACAAGTCGACCACGTGGCGACCCCAGAGTAGTTTTTTCAACGCCGTTTGGTCTTGCAGAATGTTTTTGAGCAAGGCGTTGTTCGTCCACGCCGCGTACTTGTCCACCAAATCGCGGGTCAGCACCGTAAGCTCTACCTCGCGCAGTAGGATATTCCGCAACGTATCGTCTTTTCCGTTGAAAGTCAATACTTTATTGCCATTTACGGCGGCGGCGTACAGCACTTCTCGCACCAGCGACTCAGGATTGGGAGCGTACACGCCCAACGAATCGCCCGGCTCGAAAGGGAGGCCGGAGCCTTCCAAGGCGAGCTCTACGTGCCAGGTTTCTTTGGTGGAACCGCGCCCGTTGAGCTGGATTTTTTCCAAAACGGGGGCAGCAAAGGGATGCTTGCGGTCGAACAGCGTACCGACGGGTTTAGCCGCCGAGTATCCGTTGCGCGTAGCGGCGGATTCAGCCGCTGTATGACCATTGCGCGTAGCGGCGGCTGAACCCGCCGATACAGCACGCGTAGCGGCGGCTGAACCCGCCGATACAGCACGCGTAGCGGCGGCTGAACCCGCCGATACAGGTAGTTTTTCCAAGACTGTATTTGTCCACTCCTCCACTGCCTCCTCAAAATCCACGTCGCAGTCCACGCGGGGGGCCAAGCGGCTGGCTCCCAATGCCTCGAACCGAGCATCGAATTCTTTACCAATCTGGCAAAATTGCAAGTAGCTCCGATCACCTAAAGCGCAGACAGCGAACTGCAAACCAGCCAGTTGCGGCGCACGCGGGCCATGCAGCCATTTATGGAATTCCTCGGCGGCCATCGGCGGTTCGCCTTCGCCTTGGGTGCTTACCACCAGCAGGACGATCTTTTCTTCTTTCAGGGTTTTAGTTGGATAATCGTTTAAATCGGCCACCGTCACTTCCCAGCCGCGCTCGCGGACGCGGGTCGCCAACTGTCCCGCCACTTTCTTGCTGTTGCCGGTCTGCGACCCAAACAGCACGGTGAGCTTTGGCAATGCAGCGACTACCGAAGTAGCGATGGCAGCGGCAGGCTGGCGTTCTGCCAACTCCGCTGGTGCCATTTGTCCATGCAAGGCCACCGCGTAGAGGTAGCCGCTCAGCCACATTTGCTGCAAGGCAGTATGCTGCGTGGTGAGTTTTTTCAGCAGGTCGTTGTCAAAACCGGCGGGCGGTGGTGGAGTGAGTATGCTGGACATATTTTTTTTGTTGAGCTTGTGGAGGGGGGTTGAGTCTGTTGCGCAGGTGGAGCAAGTGGCGACGGTTAAGTGGCGAGATAATGTTGAATGCTCTTAGGACTCTCAACATTTTCAACCATTTCAACATCTTTCAACATCAAATGCGCCACAGCAGGAATCCGATGCCGCACCACTTCCCCGACGACAATAACTGCCGGACTGCCCAAGCCAAACCGCTCAACTTGCGCCACGATGTCGGCCACCGTGCCAAAGATTTCGTGTTGCTGTGGCAGGCTGGCGTTCTGAATCACCGCTGTGGGTAAGTCCGATTTTCCGGCGGCGGCAAACGCTGCGGCGATGTCGGCAAGTTTGGCCAGGCCCATCAGAATGACCACCGTGGCATCGGTCTGGGCAGCAGTAAATATCTCCGGGTTTAGTTCGCCCGTGTCAGTCGTGGCGGTAAGCGTCCAGAAACCCCGGCTGGCTCCGCGCAGAGTGACGGCGATGCCAGCATTACCTGCGGCGGCAATCGCACTGGACACGCCGGGAATATATTCGGCGGCAATACCTTGATTTTGAGCAAATTGCATCTCTTCCATGCCCCGCCCAAACACGAACGGATCGCCACCCTTCAACCGTACTACGTGTCCGCAGCGATGGGCATACATTACAATACGCTCATTGATCTCGTCCTGCGTGTAGGCTTTGGTGCCTCTGCGCTTGCCTACGTATACCCGCACTGCACTGGGCGGCGCGTAGTCCAGCAGCTCCTCGCTGACCAAGGCATCGTACAGCACCACATCAGCCAGACGCAAGGCTTTTACACCTTTTAGCGTGATGAGGTCCGGGTCGCCAATGCCCGCACCCACGACGGTGAGGCGAGGGACGATAGGGTGGCGGCTGGGTAGGTTGGACATGATTTTTTTGTTGAGAAGGTGGAGGGTGTTGAGGCTGCTTCGCAGGTGGAGAAGTCTGTTAAGATTGTTGAGAATGTAGAGAATAGTAGAGAAACTGGAGGACGTAAAGAGAGTTTTCTCAACCCTTTTTCTTCACCTGCGAGGCAGTCTCAACCCTTTTTCTCAACAATTTTCAAATCGCAAATTCAGGCATCAACTTCTCCGGCAGCGGCGCATGGAGCATCCCGGCGGCCACGGTGTCAAAGGTGTTTTCGTTGATCAAAATCAGGCCGCCGCTGGCGCGGTTGTGCTGATAGGCATCGAACACCAGCGGCTTGGCGGTGCGCAGACGAACGTAGGCAATATCGTTGAGGTTCAGGTGCTCGGCAGGCTGGTGTTCCAGACTGTGTACGTCCACGCGGTAGTAGATTTCCTTGACAATCGCCTTGACCGTGGTGGCATTATGACGCAGCAGCAGCCGGTCGCCGACATACACCGGGCGTTCGCTCATCCAACAAATGTCGAGTTCCAAATCTTGGGTCACGGCGGGTGCTAAATCGTCCACCCGCACGATGGAGTCGCCGCGCGAAATGTCAATATCATCGGCAAAATGCAGCACCACCGGCTGGGGGGCGATGGCCACTTCCACCTCCTGTTGATGCACTTCGATGGCTTTTAGCGTCGTTTCGATACCAGCGGGCAACACCCGCACCCGGTCGCCCCGACGAAACTGCCCGCTGCGCAATGCCCCGGCGTAGCCCCGATAATCATGCAGTTCCTCGGTGCGCGGGCGGATGACATACTGCACTTGAAAGCGCGTTTCGATGTCCGGACGGGCCACTTGGAGCTCCACCGTTTCGAGGTGTTCAAGCAGGGTTTTACCCGTGTACCAGGGCATTTTTTCGGAAGCCGTCACCACATTGTCGCCCGCCAGCGCACTGATGGGGATGAAAGTGACATTTTGAAGACCCAGTTTTTGGCTTAACTTCTGATAATCCGCCGCGATGCGGTAAAATGTATGTTCCTCATAACCAACCAGATCCATCTTGTTCACTGCGGCCACGATGTGCGGAATACCCATCAACGAAGCAACCAGACTGTGGCGGTGCGTCTGCTCCACCACGCCCTGCCGCGCATCAATCAAGATGATGGCGAGATCGGCATTGGAAGCCCCGGTCACCATGTTACGGGTGTACTGGACGTGGCCCGGTGCGTCGGCAATGATAAACTTGCGGCGCGGTGTGTTGAAATACTTGTAGGCCACGTCAATCGTGATGCCCTGCTCGCGCTCGGCGCGCAGGCCGTCGGTGAGCAGCGACAGGTCAAGCTCGCCGTCCGGCTTATTCCGGCTTTGACGTTCGAGGGTGTGGAGGATGTCGTGCGAAACAGCCTTGGAGTCGTACAGTAGCCGCCCGATGAGCGTACTTTTACCGTCGTCCACGGAACCGGCGGTGATGAATTTTAAGATGTTCATTTTCGAAAAATTAGGAGTCAGGAATTAGGAGGCAGGAGTTAGGAATTGTCACAAGCGACCTAATTCCTTTCTCCTGACTCCTCTTAAAAATACCCATTTTTCTTCCGGTCTTCCATCGCGGCTTCCGACAATCGGTCGTCCAGGCGCGTGGCACCGCGTTCGGAGATTTTGGTGGTCAAAATATCCTGGATAATATCGTCCACCGTGGCGGCCTGGCTTTCCACGGCGGCGGTGCAGGTAGCGTCGCCGACGGTGCGGAAGCGGACATCACGAATGGTGGTCTTGTCGTCGGCATCGAGGTGGATATGCTCGGTGACGGCCAGCAATTGGCCGCCGGGCGTAACCACGCAGTCGCGGGAATGAGAAAAGTAGATGCTCGGCAGGGCGATGTGTTCGCGGCGGATGTAGTTCCACACGTCGAGTTCCGTCCAGTTGGAAATCGGGAACACGCGCACGTTCTCGCCCTTGCGGATACCGCCATTGTAGGTGTCCCACAGTTCGGGTCGTTGGCGTTTGGGGTCCCAGGCTCCGAACTCGTCACGGATACTGAAAATACGCTCTTTGGCGCGGGCCTTTTCCTCGTCGCGGCGGGCACCACCGATGCAGGCATCGAATTCAAACTCTTCGATGGTTTCGAGCAACGTGTTGGTTTGCAAGGCATTGCGGCTCGGATATTTGCCGGAGCCGTCGGTCAACCCTTGCTTGCGAATCGTGTCCACGACTTTACGGACGATGAGTTTTTCACCCAGTTGGGCTGCGAGTTGGTCGCGGTAGGCCAGCACTTCGGGGAAGTTATGGCCCGTGTCAATGTGTACCAACGGGAAAGGAAAGCGGCCGGGACGAAAGGCTCTTTCGGCCAGTTTCACCAATACAATAGAGTCTTTGCCACCGGAAAAAAGCAGGGCGGGACGCTCGAACTGGCCAGCCACTTCACGGAGTATGTGAATAGACTGGGCTTCGAGGTGATCGAGATAATTCATATAATTGAAGTATGAACGATGAAGTATGAACGATGAGGTAACAACTATGAACTATGCGTAATGGACTATGGGAAGTTCATCGTTCATAGTTCCTACTTCATAGTTAGCGGCGTGTAACCCGCACTCTTTTTTCGAGGCATCTTCCCACCACCAGCGGCCAGCGCGGAAGTCCTCGCCCGGCTGGATGGCGCGGGTACAAGGGGCGCAGCCGATGCTGACGAAACCTTTGTCATGCAAGGAGTTATAGGGGATATTGTACTGAAGAACGTAGGCGCGCACCTCCTCAAATGACCAATGGAAAAGGGGGTGAAATTTGAGGAGCGTATGCCCGGCATCCCATTCAAGAGAGGCCATATCGAGGCGGTTGGGCGACTGCTCGGCCCGAATGCCGGTGACCCAAAGTTGCTGCCCCTGCAAGGCCCGGCCCAGCGGCTCCACCTTGCGGATGTAGCAGCATTCCTTGCGATTCTCCACCGCGGCGTAGAAACTGTTGGGGCCTTTGGCGGCCAGCATCTCTTCCAGGGCGGCAGCGGCGGGCGCGAAGACTTCGATGGGCTGCCGGTAGCGTTCCAGGGTGTGCGACCAAGTGGAATAGGTCTCCTGAAAATTGCGCCCGGTATCGAGGGTGAACACCCGGATGGGCAACTGGTGGGTAAAGATGAGGTGGGTAATTATTTGGTCTTCCAGACCAAAACTGGTAGAGAAAGTGGCCCGCCCGGAAAAACGCTGCGCCAACCATTGCAACGCCCCGAGCGGGTTACTTCGGTCAAAGGCGGTCAGCTCTTGTTGAAGATCGGGCAGAGAAGTGGGAAAGAAGGACATGAGAAAAACGGGAATTAAAAAAATAAGCAAAAAAGGCAAGGGGCAAAAAAGCAATAAGCAAATGGCAAAAAAGCAAATGGAGCGCAGCGACATCCCGCCTTTTTCGGGAAGGAATAAAAAAAGCCCTTCGGTGTGGACACCGAAGGGCTTTTATGCTGGAAAACAATTTTTGCCTGCGCTTGAATTTTTAGTTTCTCCGCAAAAATTGTGATGCAGCCGCTTCGGTAGACCGGGCGGGACAGCAACAACAGCACATGGCGGAAACAGAAACTTTGAAATTCATAGCACAAACATAAAAGCATTGCCGGGAGAAAAACAACTCCAAGCCACAAAATTTTTGTTGGCCAGAAGACGGAGGGGCTGGTCAGAGCAGCAATTCTTTTGGTTGAAACAAAACTTTCGGACGCTGACTGGGGATTTGGAATGGGAAAGAAAAAGACGGCAGTTGATTTTGCAAAATTTGATATGGAATTGGAGATGGCACTCTCCAGAAACTTGGGCGCAAACATTTTTGCACGACCTACATTTTTAACAACTTGTTAACCCTCTGTTCTCCGGTCACCCACTTTTGCACCAAAAAGTACAGGCCCGGTGGGAGCGTGCCCACGTCCACGGTAGTTTGGCCTTGGTTCTCTTCCACGGGACACGCCAGCACCATTCTGCCCACCTGGTCATACACGAACAAGGAGGGGATGGGTAGACCGTCTTTGTTCCGCACGGTCACTTGCTGGGTAGCGGGATTGGGAAAAACCTCGGCCATATTGACGAAGGCATTGTCCGAAGGTTCCTGGGCAGAGACTACTAAACTGCATGGACTGAAAACCCAGTCGGCACTAAACCCAAGGGCGACCCCGTAAATACTATCCAAGGCACCACTATTGCCTTCTATTTGCTGCATGGCAATATACGGTATCTCTAGTGGAGCGCGATATTGGTCGCCTAAGTAGAAGGTATAAGAGGAATCGGTGGGCGCACACCCATAGCGGATGGCGGGCATACCCAACCAATTCCACGGGTCAATCATCTGTTGCATCCGATCCGGGGTAAAGAAACTTCCATCCTTACAATCGTTGTCAAACAGGCTTTGATCCCACGACATGGTGATGGGCTGGTATTTGGAGTATATGAAAAAAAGAGCAAACTCTCCGGTATAACAAGAAGGGAAATTCAGGTATTCTTCGGCATGGCCCACTATTATTTTCGACAATGTATAATTGCCTTCGCCCCAGCCAAAGCGGATGCCGTGAGCGGCCCGCACCTCGAAAACGCTATCGAAAGGAGTGTCAATGTCTATTTCCCCAAATTGCGGGTTTAGATCAGAGATGGACAGCGTATCGTAGCCAACCACGATTGTGTCCCTATTACCTATAGCATCCTCAAAATATACAATAGTCTGAAACATAGGCTGCGTTTGGCCAATGGCTGAGAGGTAGTGTAGTAGCAAGATCGAGCAGAGTGTCAGATTCCTCATGGTCTAGAATTTAACGAAGTGAACTTGATAAAGGTGGTGGTCACCCAACAAAGAGAGGGTATAGCTGCCTGCTGTCAGGGCAGATATGTTCACATCAACTATATTTTCTCCGGCCACCGCAAAATGGTTTTGGAATAAGACCATATTATTGCCCGTCCAGTTGTTGGCCGCTGAAAGCCGGAATTTTTCGTTCAGATCCCCGCCAAATTTGATTTGTATGCTACCGCTGCCGGGGTTGGGGCTTACATACATTTCCTCGTTCGGATCATTTGGGTCATCCAAAGTGCATTTGGAATCAGGAGTGGTAAAAGCGTAGTAGGCTACGTGTTCTGTTCCGCAGGCATTTTTTACCGTCAGTATCACCCGATACGTAGTGTTCGGCTTCAGGTAATTTCCAAAGGCTGGCTGTTCCGTGGTAAAGCAAAAATTGGTGGCCGGACCACTCTGCCAGCCCGGATTGTAGGCGTATTGCCCGTTGGGGTATTCTATTATTTGCAACCGATGGCTGGCATCGTTGTAACTAGCCTCCAGTACAATGCATTCGCCACAGTACTTGGTGTTGAGCAAGTCAAGCGGGGTTTGCGTGATAAAAGCATTGGGAGGCGGACAAGCACCGCCTATTTGGGCAATGTAGCCACAATCTGGCCCGGCCAAATCGACGAGCATCTTTCTGATCTGGCACCTGGTGTAGGCCGTTTTGAATTTACCGTAAGCCATGACGTTATTATTGACAAAGCCCCAGTCGCAACAGGGTGAAGGCGTACAGGGCAGCATTTCGTTGCAGTCATGAACATCATTTTCGTTGCCATCAACGTAGCCAGGCTGGCCAACAATTCTGTCTGGCTCAATATAAGTCCAACATTGCTGTGTCTTTTCCTTATCATCATTCGTATCCCCGTCGCAGTTTCTGTCCCAGTTGTAGGTGAGGGGCGGGGTATCATTGCATAAGTCATCTAGCCAACTATGTCGTAGTGTAAACACGTGGCCAATTTCATGGTTAAAATTGCCAGTATCAATCCAGTCGATGGAGGCGTAGGTTGCATAAGCGATGCCGGTGGCATCACCTTGGGCATCGGCTGGAAAAATGGCTACATAGACGTTAATCTCCGTGGTTTTATTCACGCCCCAATTGGCGTGGAGGGTAGG
>JAYUXG010000004.1:0-5617 GCA_043753125.1 Saprospirales bacterium
CTCTAAATTTTCTAAACCAATTACGACATCGACTATGAAAAAATTACTACCATTACTAGTGCTGATCACTTTGTTTGGCAATTGTAAAAGCCAAAAAGAAATGTCCACGGCCAACAATACCTCGGCCGATAAGAAATTGCTCTCTTTGCAAACTTTTGCCTGCCGGGGCTTTTGTCCAGTCTACACCTTGACGGCGTACCATAATGGCCTGCTCGAGTACAACGGCGAGAAATTCGTGCAAAAAATAGGTGTGGCGAAGGCCATGCTCACGCCAAAAGAACTCGCTCAATTGCGCATCGAAACCACCAAGGCTGACCTGTGGCAATATGACGATGACATCAAAAGCCAGGTTATGGATGCGCCATACGCCACGCTGATGGTGTGGAAAGACGGCAAGACCAAAAACGTGCGGGGCAGCATAGACCGCCCGAAACCACTGTTGGAACTAGAAAAACTAATGAAAAATATAGCGGAAGCCCACGGTTTCAAAGTGTTGAATGGGGTGAATCCCAACGAACCGGTCAAAGGGAAGAATTGAGTATCTAGCGGGATGCGGGATATTTGGAAAAAAACGTGGTTCATTGGGCTGGCTTATGCGCTGGCGGCAGTGGCAGGTTCGGCCCAGCGGCTGGCCATGGGGCGGCTGCCCAACGGCTACACTGCTTACGAGAACTATTTGATTTTTAAGACTTCCTATCTCCAGTTGGCGGCGGGGGCCAACCCTTATGCCGGGATGCCGGATGGGCCTTGGGACCTGTTCAAGTACAGTCCGGCCTTTGCCCTGGCAATGGCCCCTTTTACCCTGCTCCCGGATTGGCTGGGCGTTACGCTTTGGAATTTACTAAATGCGTTGCCACTGTTGTACGCGCTGCTGCATTTGCCAATATTGACCCGACAGCAACGGGTTTTTTGCGCTTGGTTCGTGTTGCCCGAGCTGGTGATTTCGCTGCAAAACAGTCAAAGTAACGGCATTACTGCCGCCCTACTGCTGCTCGCTTGGCTGGCTTTTGAGCAAAATCGTCTGGCCCGGGCCGCAGGTTGGGTGGCGACCTCCGCCTTTATCAAAATTTTCGGCGTTTTCGCCGTCCTTCCGGGATTGCTGTATCCGCGTTGGGCGGGGTTTGCCGGTTGGCTGGTACTCTGGTCAGCGGCCTTGCTGCTAGTGCCATTGGTGCTGGTGCCGCCCACCCATTTGGTACAGGTGTACACTTGGTGGATAGAACTCCTACGGGCCGACCAGGCGGTATCGATTGGCCTGTCGGTACAGGGTTGGTTCCAATCTTGGTTTGGCTGGGGGCCGTCCAAAATGTTGGTGATGGGCGTGGGATTTTTGGTGTTCGTCGCCTCCGTGGTGGCTGCCCGCCGTGTAGCCCAAACATGGCCACACTATCGGGTATTGGCTTGGGCGTCGCTGCTGTTGTGGGTGGTGATTTTCAACCACAAGGCCGAGTCGCCGACTTACATTATCGCTATGTGCGGCGTGGCTTTTTGGTACTGTACTTCGGAGAAAAGAACTTGGGAAAAAATACTTTTCTGGTCGGCTTTTGTACTGGCCTCGCTGTCGCCGACCGACATCTTTCCCCGCTACCTACGTGAAGTATGGGTGCAACCATACGTGCTGAAGGCAGTGCCTTGTATAGTGGTCTGGGCGGTGGTGAGTGTACGATTGTTTGGGGCGGTGTTGATAAAGGTGGAGGAAGGGCTGGCCAACCAACAAACCAGTAAAACAATAACTACTTAGCCATGCGCGATTTATTCTTAAAAATTTTTAAATTCGGGATCGTCGGGGCATCCGGGGTGGTGGTGGATTTTGGAATTACCTGGCTGTTAAAAGAGCGATTACAGATGAACAAATATGTCGCCAATACCACGGGCTTTGTTTGCGCGGTATTGAGCAACTACTTCCTGAACCGGGTGTGGACGTTTGATAATCATGACCCTTCGGTGGCCACGCAATTTTCCAAATTTGCCTTAGCTGCCTTGATTGGCTTGGCTATCAACAATGGCATTATATACCTGCTTACCGAGCGATACAAAGTAAAATTCTACGTCGCCAAGCTCATCGCCACTGGTATAGTCACGATCTGGAATTTCTGGGCGAATTATACTTTTACGTTTCATTAATTTAGTAATCCGTTTTTATAGTTTATATATTTCGCCACTAGTAAGTCCCGTTAGTCTTCCAATAGTGTTATTGTCAAAACCCTCTTCTTTCATTTGCAGGGCAATTTCTGTCTTTCCCTTTTTCCTGCCCTCCATTTCTGCCGTATCCACGGCTGCTTTGACACCCAGATAGTGCAATCTGCTCTGCTCATACTCATTCCGTTGCTTGGGGCTTAGCGCAGCGACTAATGCCGTTACTTTGCCCTCCCGCATTACCACCACCTGTCCCGTGTTACTCATCGGGATTGCCACCTTAACTCATATGCGTCATTTTCTGCTTTCGCTCTACACGATCCTGTGTTGCACCTCCCTGATTCGTGCTCAATGCACGGGGCCGGTCATTATCAATTATCCCTACCAAGAAGATTTTGAGGTCGGATCGGGCGGCTGGGCGGCTGGCGGCCTCGGCAACGATTGGGCCTGGGGCAAGCCCAATAAGCCGACAATCAATATGGCCGGCAGCGGAACAAAGTGCTGGATAACTGGAGGGTTGACCGGTTCTTTCTACCAGCTGGGCGAGCGTTCGTATGTCGAAAGCCCGTGTTTCGACTTTACGATCTTGACTAAACCTTATATCCGCTTCAAGATCTGGTGGGAATCGGAGTATCATTTTGATGGGGCCAATTTGCAGTATTCTTTGGATGTCGGCAACACCTGGACCAATGTCGGCTCTATCGACGATCCGGTAAACTGCCTGAACGAAAACTGGTACAACTATCCCAACATCAACAATTTGGCCGGGTTGGCCAACGTGCGCGAGGGTTGGTCGGGCAATATCCAGCCATCGAGCGGCAGCTGTGTGGGCGGCGGCGGGAGCGGCAGCTGGGTAGTAGCGAGCCATTGTATGTCCTATCTGGCCGGCCAGCCAAATGTCAGGTTCCGCTTCACCTTCGGGGCGGGCACGACCTGCAACAATTTCGACGGTGTAGCCTTCGATGACATTTATATCGCCAATGCACCCCCGATTGTGGCGGCTTTTCTGCCCGCCTGCCTCGGCGAGAACACCTATACTTTTGCCAACGTTTCGACCAATTGCCCGGACAACTGGAGCTGGGATTTCGGCGACCCCGCTTCCGGGGTGGACAACTTCAGCACGCAGGAAAACGTAGCGCACACCTACGCAGCACCGGGCATATATATGGTCACTTTGATCGCCAGCAATATTTGCAGCGGCAGTACCACCGCCATTCGCACCGTACGGGTGCTACAGGTTACTTCCACCGCCACCCCCGTTTCTTGCCCGGGCGGCAACGACGGCACGGCCACCGTACAGGTAGATTTTGTCAGTGCCACGCCCACTTACCAATGGAATACCATACCGCTACAGACCAGTGCGGTGGCTACCAACTTGACTGCTGGTATTTATACAGCTACTGTGATCGAACCCGGGGTCTGCCCGGCCATGATTACAGTCACCATCACTGAGCCTCCGGCACGACAACACTTTACAACCGTGCAAAATGCCTCCTGCGGAAACGCCACCGGCTCCGCTACGATCACGGCCAGTGGCGGCACGCCGCCGTACACCTACATTTGGTCGCCCATCGGCGGAACCGCCCTGACTGCCACCAACTTAGCGGTGGGCAATTACGTGCTGTCAATAACCGACCAGAACGGTTGCATCGATACCGTGCAGGTGGCCATTGCGGACACACCACCCCTACAAGCTACTGTTACTAACGTGGTCAACGTAGCCTGCTTTGGCGGAAGTACCGGCCAAGCGATGGTTACCGTCAATAGTGGCACCATGCCCTTCACTTATGCTTGGTCGCCTGCGGGTAGTGCTACCGCCACGGCCACGGGGCTTTCGGCGGGCAGCCATCAGGTCACAGTCACCGATGCCAACGGCTGCACCGCTACGGCCACCGCCACCCTCAGCCAGCCAATGGCCTTGCGCCACACGACCACCACAATGCCCACCGTTTGCAGTGCTGCTAACGGTTCGGCAGCGGTAATGGAGACTGGCGGCACCGCTCCATACACTTACGCCTGGTCGCCCTCCGGGGGGAACGCCGCTTCCGCAACTGGCTTAGCCGCTGGCAATTACGTGGTGACCGTAACCGATGCCCAGGCCTGTACCGATACCGTGCAGATCAACATCGGCAACCTCGGCGGGGTCCAGGCGGCGATTTCGGCAAATGTTCCGGTCAGCTGTTCTGGTGGACAAGACGGCAGCGCAACGGTGACGGCCACCGGCGGCACCGCCCCCTACACTTACCTTTGGTCGCCCTTGGGGGGGGCTGGGGCGCAAGCGACCGGCTTGGCGGCAGGCAACTATTTTGTGACCGTCACCGATGCCAACCAATGCGTGGCGGCCACGGTGGTGAGCATAGCCCAGCCTTCCGCTCTGGTGCATACCATCGTTGCCCAACCAGCCTCTTGTGGCGATCCCAATGGTTCGGCGACCGTGGCGGCTATCGGCGGCACACCTCCTTATACATACGCTTGGACACCCTTCGGCGGACAAGGCAACACAGCCACCAATCTGTCCGCTGGCGATTACGTAGTGTCCATCACCGACCAAAAAGGCTGCTTGGATACAGCCCAGGTAACGGTCACGGCATTGCCGGACGTGCAGGCTGCTATTGCCGATATAATGGCGGTTACTTGCTCTGGCGGCAGCAATGGTAGCGCAACGGTGGCGGCGACCAGCGGCGCGGCACCCTACACCTACGCTTGGTCGCCTACGGGCGGAAATAGTGCAGTGGCCACTGGATTAACTGCTGGCAATTATTCTGTTATCGTCACCGATGCCAACCAATGCACGACCACGGCCACGGCGGCCATTGCACAAGCGGCTCCGTTACAACATACTATCACGGCTTCGCAAAATGCCGCTTGCAACATGGCCACTGGTTCGGCCACCATTCAGGAAAGTGGTGGTGTGGCCCCGTATAGTTATGTTTGGTCACCCAGCGGCGGCAACACCAACACAGCCAGTGGCCTTCTGGCGGGCGATTACGTGGTTTTGGTGACAGACGCACTGGGCTGCACCGATACCGTGCAAGTGACGATCGGTGCTATTTTGGGGGTGCAGGCGGTCATTTCCAACGCGTTGAATGTCAATTGTTTTGGGGATAGTACTGGCTTGGCCGCGGTGACGGCCACGATGGGCACATCGCCTTATACTTACACTTGGTCGCCCACTGGCGGTAATAGTGCCACGGCAACCGACTTACTGGCGGACACTTACGTCGTCACTGTAACGGATGCGAATGCTTGCACGGCCACGGCTACCGCTACGATCACGCAACCGCCTGCCTTGCAATACGCTACCATGATTTCGCCAGTTACCTGCCAGGGCATGAATGGCGTGGCCACGGTGCTGCTTACTGGTGGTACGCCTCCCTACCAGCACGCCTGGTTGCCCACTGGCGGGAACACCGCCACTGCATCGGGACTGACGGTGGGCGATTACAGCGTCTTGGTGAGTGATCAACAGGGCTGCACCACT
>JAYUXG010000005.1:0-5616 GCA_043753125.1 Saprospirales bacterium
GAAGTAGCCATTTTCGTTGGAACCATCAATCAAGATGCTGTTGTTAGTACCCACGGCGGTCTCGAACATGGACGCTGGGCCATTGGTGGCAGCTACCCAAGGACGGGATTTGTTGAAGTTAGGCGAAGAGGGGTCAAAGGCGTCCCACTGATAAACCTGTAAGTTCGGATCGAATCTGGCACCGTGGGAAGCATCCTCACTAAGCGGGGTCACCAGATCGTCCGTGCCATCCTCATTGACATCGCGCGAAAGAAAGAAACCAGTGCCATCCTCATAGTAGGCCCCATAACCAGCTCCATATTGGTTTTGGTACTCAATGAAGGTAGACTTGTCGTAGCGGCCAGCATTTACCCCGGCGTTGATAGTGACGCCCAAGCCCTTGCCTTTGCCACGTCCTTTCTTGGTGTTGATCATGATGACACCATTGGAGGCCCGCGAGCCGTACAAGGCCGTAGCGGCGGCACCTTTCAGCACCGTAATGGACTCTACATCGTCCGGGTTGATGTCGGCTGCGGCATTGCCATAGTCAAAGCCACCGCGTCCGGTTAGTTGGTCCTGCGTGTTAGAGTTAGAGTTGTTCAATGGAATACCATCCACTACAAAAAGTGCCTGGTTATCGCCGGTCAGCGACTTGTTGCCACGCAGCACCACGTTGGTGGAGCCGCCTAAGCTGTTGTTGCGCTTGATTTGCAGACCAGCCACCTTGCCGGAAAGAGAGTTGACCACGTTGGCATCGCGGGTACGGGTCACGTCGTCACCCTCCACCTTCTGGGCGGAGTAGGGCAGTTCGTTCTTGTATCGGGTAATGCCAAGGGCCGTAACCACCGCTTCTTCCAGCCTGATACCGGCCGCCAGTACAATGTCCACCACGTTGCTGGCACCGAGGGTAATCTCCTGCGTAGCATAGCCGGTGTAGGTAAACATCAGCACATCGGAACCTGTCGGCACCTGTACGGAATATTTACCGTCGAGATCGGTACGGGCACCCGCAGCGGCACCCTTCACGGCCACAGAGGCACCCACGAGGGCCTCACCGTCATCTCCAGTCACGGTGCCGACGACCGTGCGTTGCGCGAACGCGACACTGGCCAAGGCCAGTACCAGAGAGAGCATTGTAATAAATCGCTTCATACGAAAAAATGATTTAGTTAAATAGGTAATGTGTAAAAAAGTTCGGGCGTTTCCACCTTGGCCCATCAGGGTATTTTTTACGGCTATTAAAGCTGGATTAAAAAAAGAAGCCACGTAGCTGGTCGGCTTTACCGAAAGGGAATTGCCCAATTGTCAGCGGCGGGTAAAAGTTTGATCTGGTTTGTTCCAAGACGATTTTTTTATTTTGGCAAAAATGCTTGTTACCGTCCAAAGGTAAGGTATCTGGTACAAAAAATATGTGCCAACGGTGCTTTTTTTGTGAGCAGCCAAATTCCATTTTCCCTCTACGCTGGTGTAACACGCACATTTTGACCACAATATATAAGAGTAGCCAGCTATAAGCAGCCAGCGTTTTTTCGCTACGGCCGCAGCTGGCGCAGATACATCCGAATGGTATTGGCCAGCCCATAATAGAGCGCATCACTGATGAGCGCATGGCCGATACTTACTTCCAATAAGCCTGGACAATGGGCCTGAAAATACCGCAGGTTATCCAAATTCAGGTCGTGCCCGGCGTTAATACCAATGCCCATAGTATTGGCCGCTTCAGCAGCCAGGGAGTAGGGCCGCATCGCCGCTGCCGGGTTATGCGGAAAATCGTGCGCGTACGGGCCAGTGTACAATTCGATTCGGTCGGCCCCCAGCCGGTACGCTCCTTCCACCATCTCCGCCACTGGGTCTACAAAGAGCGACACCCGAATGTTTTGGGCTTGTAGGGTGGCGGTGGTTTCCCGCAAAAAGTCGGCGTGGGCCAATGTGTCCCAACCCGCGTTGGAGGTCAGCTGGTCGGGCGCATCCGGCACCAACGTGCATTGGTGGGGCGGGTTGGCCAGTACCAGTGCCATGAACTCGGGCGTTGGATTTCCCTCGATGTTGAACTCTGTGGTGACCACGGCCCGCAAGGCTGCCAGGTCGTCGTAGCGAACGTGGCGCTGGTCGGGGCGTGGGTGTACCGTGATACCCTCTGCTCCGAAGGCTTCGCAGTCCCGCGCTACTTGGACAAGGTCGGGCAGGTTGCCGCCGCGTGCATTACGAAGAAGGGCTACCTTATTGAGGTTGATGCTTAAGCGGGTCATGTGTTGGTCAAAGCTGTCGAGAAAAGGCTGGAAAGTCCGTTTGAGGCACCTGAAAAACCAGATGGGGGTGTCGAAACATTAAAATTATCCAAAGGAACCGCCCTTTTTGGTTATTTTTTTCAAAAAGAGGTTGGGTCGCCCAAATGGCGTTCTGTTTTGCCGCGTTAGGTTGATGCCGATGGGATATTCCAAGTAATCCATACGGTAAGCGCTGTGCCTGACTGGCTGCTGTTATGTGCTGGCTATCAATTGTTTAGTCAAAAAAGCAAGACAAACGCCAAAGATGTAATGCTTAGATGGCACGATATTTTTAGACATTGCATTAAAAACGTAAAACTATGTGGAATAAACGCCTGCTTCTCATTTTACTGTTGCCGCTCTTAGGAGCCTGCACCAAGAATGCCTTTACCGGACGCAAGTCACTCAATTTGTTTCCGGCATCCCAGATCAATCAAATGAGTTTTGCGGAGTATAAGAGTTTTCTGTCACAAACCAAGGCATTGTCTTCGGGTAGCCAAGTGGACATGGTCCGCCGGATCGGTAATGATTTGCGCGCGGCCGTAGAAGTGTACTACCGGGCCAATAAATTAGCCGGTGACCTCAAGGATTTTGCCTGGGAGTTCAATGTAGTGGACGAACCAAATACGATAAATGCCTTCTGTATGCCGGGTGGGAAAGTGGTTGTTTACACGGGCATCTTAAAGGTAACCCAGAACGAAGATGCGTTGGCTGTCGTGCTGGGACACGAAATTGCCCATGCTTTAGCCAATCACGGCAATGAGCGCATGAGCCAACAGGTTGTGGCGCAGCTCGGTCTTACCTCACTTGACCTGGCCTTGGCGCAAAAATCTGCTGCCACCCGGAGTATTCTGATGCAGGCGGCCGGCGCAGGGGCTCAAGTCGGCGTGCTATTGCCATTTGGCCGAAAACACGAATCGGAGGCCGACGAGATCGGCCTTTACCTGACGGCAATGGCAGGTTATAATCCCGGTGAGGCAGTGCCTTTTTGGGCGCGTATGTCCAAAACTGGTGGAGGCAGCCGTCCGCCGGAGTTTCTGAGCACGCACCCTGACCCAACCAAGCGCAGCCAACGTCTAAAGGAACTGATGCCTAAAGCACGTGCTTACGCCATAAAGTACCCAGTGACGGCCAGCTCGAAATATCGGAAGTAACCTAAAAAATGTCGAGGCGTTGCAAGCGTTGAGGCTGTTGAAAAGGACCACAAACTTTCGGAAAGTGTACGCACTTCCCGGAAGTTTGTTTTTTTTGCACCTTTTAAACCATATTTCCGCCATTCGTTTCCGCTGCCTCATATTGCTTGTTCTGTTTTGCTTGTTGTTTGCCCAGTCCCCTTTGCAGGCACAGGATGATAGCTATGTAGAGCAGACCACCATAGAAGTAGACAATTTGCTCCGGCTTGCCCGCCTCGCTGATGGGGATAGCGAACGCAGCGCGCTCAGCCAACGGGCTTTGTTGCTGGCCCGCGATGTCCACTATGACGGTGGGGTAGTGCGTGCCTCGCTGCTGCTGGGCCAGATGGCTATGCAGCAAGGCAGGAACGAAGAGGCCTTGCAATACTACCTCGAAGCGGAGAGCAAGGTGCCAGCCACTGGCAATCAAGGGACGCTGGTGGCCATCAATACTGCGCTCGGCGATCTCTTTTTTCGGGAAAGACTGTACGAAACCGCTCGCCGCTACTATCGGGCGGTGCTGGGCATACAGCCGCAGGACTACGCTATTATGGAAAAAATGGCGGACGCGAGCCTGTACGATCTGCGCTATGACAGTGCCGAGGTCTATTATAAGGCATTGATTGTTCGCTACAGAGAAGTGGGTGATAACCCGCAATTAATACAAATCTACCAAAAACTGGCCAGTGCCTACGATCAGAAGGGCGACGCTGGCAAAAGCCTGTACTACTATTTGCCGATCGAGGCATTGATCGAACGGTACGGCACTACCCAGGAGAAATCATTGCTCTACAACAACTTGGGTCGGCAATATGTCTCGCTTGGCGACTACGTCAAAGCACTCAAATATTTTCGGGATGCGGAGCTGCTATGTATCTACATTCCTTGCGATTACCCGGAGGTACTGTATGCCAATATGGGCATCGCCATGCACAACACCGGAGATACCAAAGGCGGCATCGACAAGTTGCTGAAAGCACGGGGCATTTTGGTCAACCGCCAGGACGTCACTGCGCTGGCTAACTTGGAACACCTCATTGCCGGGGTCTATTTTAGCAATAACGATATTTACAATGCGCTTATTCACAACGATTTATCGATAAAATATGCCCATGAAACCAAACAGGCCACCGTATTGGCTAACGCCTATCGCACCGAGGCCGATCTGTACCATAGTTTGTACGATTTTGAAAAAGCCTTTGACTACTACCGCCAATACCTGAATGTGCTGGATTCTGCCCGGGTGGAGGAGCAAATCCGCCAGCAACGCCTTGACCAGCAACGCAGCCTGTTGTCCAATGCCGAGGGGCAGATCAAGTACTTGATTGCCCGGCAGAATTTCAAAACCTTAGAGTTGCAACAGGTGCGCTACGAGCAGGAACGCCTGAAGTTGACCAACGAAAAATTGGAGCTGGAAATCCAGCAAAGCGAAGATAAAGCATTGTTACTTCAGAAGCAAAAGGAAGTGGACCAGGTACAGTTGCGGGCCCGTGCCTTGCAGGTGCTTCAAGCGCGACAGGAGGCGCGCCTGGCAGCGCAACAACTCGATGCAGAAAAGCAGGACCGGCTGATCGTTAACCTACGCCAGCAGGAAACTATAGATCGCGCTCAACGCTATGCGGACAGCACCCAGCGCGCCCAGGAGGTGGAAATACTAGATCTGAAAATACGCCAGCAAGGTACCTTCCAGAGGTTTGCCTATGGAGTGGGTGGGCTGATGTTGGTCATTTTGCTTTTGGTAGGCGGCGGATTTTTATACGTTCAACGTGCCAACAATCGCTTGAACGCGCAAAACCATCAAATACAAGCCCAGAATAAAGAAATTGAAGCCGAAAGGAACAAGAGCGACCGACTACTGCTAAATATTTTGCCGGAAGAGATCGCGCAGGAACTCAAATCAAAAGGCTATGCCAAGCCGCGCCTGTACGAATCAGCGACCGTCCTGTTCACCGATTTTGTCAACTTCACCCGGCTGTCGGCCACCTTGCTGCCGGAGGCTTTGATCGATGAGCTGAATGAATGCTTTCACGCCTTCGATCTGATCTGCGACAAGTTCGGGCTGGAAAAAATCAAGACCATCGGCGATGCCTTCATGTGCGTGGGCGGCCTGCCCGTGCCGAATGCTACCCACGTGCAGGACGCGGTGCGGGCGGCCCTCGAAATGAACCATTGGATACAGACCCGCAATCGCGACAATC
>JAYUXG010000006.1:0-2240 GCA_043753125.1 Saprospirales bacterium
TGCTTTCTAGTCTTTGCCGAACAGGCAGACAGCCTGGAAAACGAAATCCTCTACGCCCGCGACATCTATAACTTACAACTTAACGCCGATCTGGTGACGCTTTCGGCCTGCGAAACGGGCATCGGCGAGTTGCAGGGTGGCGAGGGCCTTGTCTCGCTGGCCCGTGCCTTCGCCTATGCGGGCGCGAAGAGTATCGTCACCTCGCTGTGGAGTGTCAGCGATGCCAAAACCAAGGATTTGATGGTGGATTTTTACAAAAACCTGCGTAAAGGAATGCTGAAAGACGATGCCCTGCGGCAGGCCAAACTGGATTTTTTGAAACGCAACAAAGGCCAGGCGGCGCACCCGTTTTATTGGGCAGGGTTCGTGGGCATTGGGAATATGGGGAAGGTGAGATAAACTATGAACGATAAACTATGAACGATATGAAAAACAAACTCCTTTCCCTTTTCTTCCTGCTGGGCTTACCAGGCGGGCTTTTGGCGCAGAAGGTCATTTATTTTGATACGGTGTTGCCCGAGAAGTATGAAATCTACAGTCTGTCGGTCGTCGATGAGCAGATTGCCTGGATAGTTGCTAACCCACGTGAATCAGTATCAATCGAACCCCAGATCAAAGTACTCCGGACCCTGGACGGGGGCACATCCTGGCAGGTGTTGGACGTACTGGAAAAAGGACGCTGGGGTATAGATATTGTTGGCCGAAGTGCCTCGGAAGCCTGGATAACAACCACTGGTACTGTCAACGATAAACGGGTGAGGGGCATTTTCAAAACATCCAACGGCGGAAAATCCTGGAGTTCTGTATTAGACCACCGGGCAGGCTGCTGTGTACTGCGCATTTATGATGAACAGCATATCCAGGGCCTAAGCAGCAACAGTTTTATATCCGGGTATTCCAGCGATGGTGGATTAACCTGGGCGATGAGCGCCTTGCAACCACATGAGCGCGAAGCGCTGATGATAGGCCGTGGTAACAGGATGGCCTGCGTTATAGGCGACACACTTTGGGCTGGCACGGTTCTGGGCAGGATAATTCGCTGCACGAACTATGGAGAAAACTGCAACTTTCTCTCTTACAACGGACTACCCGATAGCATCGACTGTTATTCGCTTACTTTCACTGACCATCTAAGTGGGTTGTTATTCTTTTATACCAATAAGATGGTCGGCAAATTTGCTAAAACTACGGATGGGGGCCTCACTTGGAAAATATTGGAGGGTATACCGGAAATCCTGTCAAACAGTTGGCTGGCGCCGGCCCCTGGTGGACGGGGCGCCTTTTGGGCACTATCGACCACCGGAAGCATTTCCACCTTGGGCTACACCAGTGATTTTGGACAGTCCTGGGATTTGCAAAGCTTTCCAGGTGTTTGGTTGAATATGCAATGCGGACCAGAGAGAACGCCATGGATAATACTCCAGGAAAATGTCCGAAAGGCTATGGAAAACTACTTGCTTATTCTTTATAACCGGTACAGATTGGAGGGTATTCCACACGCATATTCTTCTATTGCAAATATCTTCATAAATTCTGAGGAATTGCATGCCATATCTTTATTGAGAGCAAAAAGAAGTGCAGAGGCGATGCACCAAAGCGAACTGCCCCTTGAAATTATTCAACAGGAAAAAGAACTACGGGGTTCCATCGACCAACTGGAAAAACAACGCATCCGGCTGGAAAAGAATGCTACAGACCAGGCAATCTCTATACAAATCAAAACCATACAACAGCAATACGATGACTTGATTCAGCAAATAGAAACAACCTATCCTAATTTTCTACGGAACCGAAATGACGTTCGGGTGGCTCATCTCCACGAAATGCAACAAGCAGTATTGCAACCAGGACAAGTACTGATCCAGTATTATATTCTTGACAGTATTATTCTTATTGGCCTGCTTGATAGAAATAAGCTCCAGTATTTCCACGTCAAAAAAGACTTCCCCCTGGAGCAATGGGTCACCGATCTGCGCAGCAGCCTCACCGCTTTTCAGACCGATCCGGCCATGGCAAACAGCTACGATTCCCTCGCCGCAGCCTACACCAGAGTCGCTTATCGGCTCTATGAAAAACTGCTTGCCCCTTTTACCGATAGCCTGCCCAAGCATCTTATTATTATGCCGGACGGTGCACTCAGTTACCTGCCTTTCGAGGCCTTGCTCACTGCGCTGCCGACCACCGCCCCTACGCGCTGGCAGGAACAACCTTATTTAATCAAGCAGCACAGCATCAGTTAT
>JAYUXG010000007.1:0-2238 GCA_043753125.1 Saprospirales bacterium
GCCAACAAATAGGCGGCTCCCGCTTTGTTTTTCACGCTTTTAGGGTCTTTGGAGAGGTAGGACTGGGCATGGTTGGCCGATTCTGCATATTTCTCCAGCTGCCATTCCACTTGGGCCAAAAAATAGAAAGCAACGGGTGCGTACATGGAGTCCAGCGAAATCCCCCGCTCAAAGTACCGTTCGGCTTTGAAAAAATCCCGCAGATAGAAGTACGTGTCTGCCAACTTAAAATAGGCATCTATAAATAAGGTGTCTCTTTTGAAGGCCTGCTCATAACTGCCCTGTGCAATGGCATACTCGCCTTGGTCGCTGTACTTTTTGCCCTCGTTGAAAGCAGTGCGGGCCTTGTCATTGGTGGTTTGCAGGGTGGTAAACGATGGTTGATTCGGTTGCGCCACCAACGGAACCCACCAAAGAAAAGAAAAAAGAAGCAAGAGAAAAATACGCATTGGTGGAGATTTTGGAGAGAAAAAACGAAAGTTCAGGGGGAAGATTGCGTCAGCGGCTGTACACCGAATAGCGTGGAATGGACTGTGGCTGGATAGATTTTAGCCTAATTTTTCTGCAAAATCCAACAACCGTTCCTCTTCCCACAACCCAGCCATCAATTGCACCCCCACTGGCAACCCGTTTTCCGGGTGAGTACCCGCCGGCAACGACAACGCGGGTACCCCGGCCAAGTTGGCCAGCACCGTGTATATATCGGACAGGTACATGGCCACGGGGTCGGCGGACTTCTCCCCAAATTTCCAGGCCACCGAAGGCGCAGCGGGCATCAGGATGAAATCATATTCCTGCAAAATGGCCAGCGTACGCTGCCGGATGAGCTGCCGAGCCTGTTGGGCTTTGGTGTAGTAGGCATTGTAGTAGCCACTGCTGAGCACAAAGGTGCCGAGCAAAATGCGCCGCTTTACCTCGGCACTAAAGCCCTCGCTCCGTGACAACACATAGTTCTCTTCCAGGTTCCGAGCCTCCGAGCTGCGATGTCCGTAGCGCACCCCATCGTAGCGCGCCAAATTGCTCGATGCCTCGGCGGTGGTCAGCACATAATAAGTGGGGATAATGAAATCCAAGAGCTCGAACGAGACTGGTTCGACACGGTGGCCTTGGGTACGCAGTTGTTCCAAAAACCGCTGGGTCACCGTCCTAACCCCGCTATCAATTGCCTCATTATCTATCGTTTGCGAAAAGTAGGCGATGCGGACAGGGGCAGTGGCGGAAAGTGGCGGACGAGCAGGAATGCCAACCACCGCCGTACTATCGTAGTCGTCCGGGCCAGCCATCACCTCCAGCAGTTGGGCAATATCGGCAGGGTTGTTGGCCAGCACCCCAATCTGGTCGAAGGAGGAGCCGTAGGCCAGCAGGCCATGCCGCGAGATACGACCGTAGGTTGGTTTGAATCCCCATAGCCCGCAAAAGGCCGCCGGTTGGCGCACCGAGCCGCCCGTGTCGCTACCCAGGGCAACCAAACACGTATCGGTTTGCAACGCCACGGCACCACCGCCGGAAGAGCCGCCCGGCACCCGCTCCGGATCGAGGGCATTGTGTACGGGGCCGTACACCGAGTTCTCATTGGACGACCCCATTCCAAATTGGTCGCAGTTGGTGCGCCCAATGATGATTGCATCCGCCCTCAGCAGACGTTCTACCGCCGTAGCAGAATACAGGGAGGTAAAACCTTGCAGCACTCGCGAGGCAGCGGTTACTTGATGGCCAGCGTAACAGATGTTGTCCTTGAGACTGATAACCAAGCCAAACAAGCGACCCAATTGGGCTGGATTGCTTTGCAAACGGGCATCTAGTGCATCGGCCTGCGCACACGCTTCTTCCGCCCACACTTCCACGTAGGCGTTGAGCGCACGGTGCTGCTCGATTTGCACGAGGTAATGCTCCACTACCGCCCGACAGGTGACCTGGCCAGTGCGCAGTGCCGACTGTAAGGCGTTGAGCGATGAAAATTTGGGCATAAGGCGGCAAAAGTATGACTTTTAGGCCGATCCATGCGTTGGCCCGTCATTTGGCCTGTTTCGGCAGTTTTGAGGCATTCGTTGCACAAGGGTGTGGCAGTTTTTGCCCCCTATGCGCTACATACGCTGTCGCGCAATGCTTACAATGCCATAATGTCAGCCGAAAGGCAGTCGCAGATAAGTTGGCATATCTTTGATGGAGATGTAGACTAACCTCAAGAACAGGCAGCGGGCTGGCCGTGCCTAAAGTTGAGCGCGGACTTTTGGCACC
>JAYUXG010000008.1:0-13178 GCA_043753125.1 Saprospirales bacterium
CAGGTAGTATCTTCCAACGAACTGGCCGTCTGTTCTTTTTGGCAGCCAAAGCCGCACAAAACGGCGAATAGTGCAATAATAAGGAGTCGGTGGTGCATATCTTACAGTTTGTCTCCAAGACGGCGTGCTACAGGCCATAGGTTGGGTGGACATAAAAAAACAGTTGATAGACCGATTGGCCCATCAACTGCTATACCTATCAAAAATCTGACCACTACCAGAAAATCAAGTACAGGGCAGAGATAATCCCCAGCACCAACACCGCGCCAATGGCAAAACCCTGCGACGTGCGGAACATGGACGAATCCACCTCAATGGTATTCACTTTCTTCTGCCCCTGCGTGTCCAGCAGACTAATCACCACCATCAACCCGACCAGTGCCAGGAAGACGTAGCCCATCCGGTGCAGGAACGGCAGCCCTACCAACACCTCCTGTAGCAACAAACCCACTGGTATGGTGGCAATGGCACCCGCCAGTGCTGCGCTGGCCGTAGTGCGCTTCCAGAAGAAACCGAGCAAGAAGATCGCCACCACGCCCGGCGACACCAAGCCAGTGAAATCCTGTACGAACTGGAAAGCCTGCCCAAAATTGCGCAACTGCGGCGCGACGATCACCCCGATGATCATGGCCACGACAATGGCAATGCGGCCGGTCTGAACCTGCTGGGCCTCGCTGGCCTCGCGGTTAAAGAATTTCTTGTAAATATCCAGCGTGAAAATAGTCGAGATGCTATTCGCCTTGCCCGCCAGCGAGGCCACGATGGCCGCCGTCAAAGCTGCAAAAGCCAGGCCCTTTATGCCAATCGGTAACAGTTTCAACAGCACGGGATAGGCATTGTCGGGCACCAGGGCCATTTTGCCGGAGCCATCGGTCAGCGGACTGAGCATAGTGCTCTGAAAAATCTCCACGCCTTCCCGGTGCAGCAGATACACGGCAATGCCGGGAAGCACCACGATGACCGGCATCAACAATTTCAGGAAAGCCGCAAAGAGCAGGCCTGCCCGCGCGGTGGGCAGATCGGCACCCAAGGCCCGCTGCGTGATATACTGGTTAAAGCCCCAATAGTTCAGGTTGGCGATCCACATGGCTCCAAACAGCACGGCCATGCCCGGCAACTTTTCATAGGCATCCTCGGTGCCGTTCTTACCATTGGGCATCATAATTTGGCCCGGCTCCAGGATCATGTGGAAGTGGTCGCTGGCCTTTTCTTGCAAAAAACTCAGGCCAGACAACGCACCGCTGCTGCCAAAATGTTGCGCCACCAGATCAAGGGCGATGTAGGTCGTGACCAAGCCGCCAAAGGTCAGCACCACCACCTGGATGACATCCGTGTAGCCGATCACCTTCATGCCGCCCAACGTGATGACCACCGCAAAGACAGCCAGCGCGATGGTGCAAAGTGTGAAGTCCAGCCCCGCCACCTTGCTCACCGCCACTGCGCCGAGATAAAGGATGGAGGTAAGGTTGATGAACACGTAGACCAACAGCCAGAACACCGCCATAATCGTGGCCACCAACGGGCTGTAGCGTTGCGCCAAGAACTGCGGCATAGTGTAAATCTTATTTTTGAGGAAGATTGGCAGGAAGAACACCGCCACCACGATCAATGTGGCCGCCGCCATCCACTCGTAGGAAGCGATGGCCAGACCCATCGCAAAGCCCGAACCCGACATACCCACGAATTGCTCGGCACTGATGTTGGAAGCGATCAGCGAGGCCCCAATGGCCCACCAGGTAAGCGATCCTTCGGCGAGGAAAAAATCCTTGGCACTGGCCTCCGCGTTCCGCTTGCGCTGGTAGATCCAGTAGCCGTAGCCCGCTACGATGACGAAATAGATCAGAAAGACGACAAAATCCCAATAGTGTAATTGATTGCCCATGAGCGATTGGTTTAGCCGCAAAACCTCCCTGAACCCATCGGGGCCGAAAAGTGTGCGTTCAGAATGAGTTGGAAATGAAAGAAACGGTGGACGAAATAAAAAAAGCAGCCCCGTAAGACCGCCCAAATATATGTAAGGTCGGCAAGTTGTGAGGGTTGGCGCAAAAAAATTCAATTTTCTAAAAATTTGCTTTTTTGCCAGAAAAACCCTTTTCTTTGCACTCGCTTTTAAAGCGAAAAAGTGGTTTCCTGGCCGAGTGGTTAGGCACAGCTCTGCAAAAGCTGCTACAGCGGTTCGAATCCGCTGGAAACCTCCCGATCAAAGCCCTTGTCAGCCTCCGCTCGCAAGGGCTTTTTCGTTTTTGCCATTATTGGTAGAGACGGTGCGTGCAACGTCTCTACTACGTATCGACCATTTTTTTACCTTTGTCCATCCAAACCGGATAGTGGAGACCTTGCATGGGTACATTTCAAATCTTCGCCTTTTCCAGAAACCTCGTAGGTTTCAAAAATATACGAGGTTTAATAGGGGCAAAAGTTTGATATGCACCCCTTGCATACAACATCTCTGTCCCACAATTTTTGGTCGATCTTTGCAGTTTGTTCGCGCTATTCCGGTCATTGGTGACCGATTTCAAGTGATAGTCCCCCTTCTATGAGTGATTTTTTAAATTCTTTCCGCCAAAACCTGTCCCAAGCGCGTCTGTGGGTGGCGGAGAAAACGGCACCCATTCGAGCGTTTTTCGCACCGCTGACCAATGGTTGGGCGCAGTTGACGGGTCCGATGCGGGCGCGTTGGGCGGATTTCCGTCGGAGTTATCCCCGACTGGGCTCCGTGCTGACTTGGGTGCGCTGGATTATTGGGTTAGTCGTCGGTGCTGTGTTCCTGCTTATTCTATCTGTGTGGCTGGGCCTTTTCGGCCGCCTGCCGAATGCTGCCGAATTGCGGGTCATTGAGAACCCCACCGCCACGGAAATCTACACCGCAGATAGTGTGCTGATTGGTAAATATTTTATCGAAAACCGGACGGACATCGCGCTGGAAAACGTTTCGCCCCACATTGTGAGCGCACTAATCGCCACCGAAGACCGCCGCTTTCTGGAACATCGGGGCATTGATATCCACAGTTGGTTCCGAATAGGCTATGGCATGCTCACTGGTCAGGAGACGGGCGGCGGTTCTACGTTGAGCCAGCAATTGGCCAAAAACTTGTATCCCCGTAAGCGATACAAACTTCCCGGTTTGGGCTTGATTGTCAGCAAAATACGCGAGAACTTTATTTCCATTCAACTGGAAAAAATATATAACAAGCAGGAGCTATTGAACTTATACCTCAACACTGTGCCCTTCGGCAATGAGGCTTTTGGGATCAATGTGGCCTCGCGGCAATTTTTCAACAAAAAGGCCAAGGAATTAAGTGTGGATCAGGCTTCCATGCTGGTGGGCATGTTGAAAGCGACGACCACCTACAATCCGGTGCGCAACCCGGAGAACGCCCGCAAACGCCGCAATGTCGTGCTGATGCAGATGGTGCGCAATGGCGACCTCAGCCAACAGGAATATGATGAGTACAGCAAGAAACCGGTTGGGGCGAAAAACTACAAGGTAGATAGCAACAACGAAGGTTTGGGCACCTACTTCCGCGAATACTTGCGTACGGAGGTGATGCCGGGTATTTTGGCCCGCTACCCCAAAGAGGACGGCACCAAGTACAATTTGTACACTGATGGGCTGAAAATCTATACCACCCTGCACAGCAGAATGCAGCGCTATGCCGAAGAGGCCGTGCAAGAGCAAATGCAGGATTTGCAGCAGAAGTTTGACCAGCACTGGAAAAGTTACAAAAAGGACAAACCCTGGGGCGATGACAAATGGATCGAGCAACAGGTGAAGCGCAGTGCCCGCTGGGACGCGCTGAAAGACGCAGGCCTGAGCGATGCGGAGAACCGCAAATCTTTTGAGAAGCCGGTGCGCATGACCATCTTCGGCTGGAAGAACGGCGGCTCTGATGTGGACACGACCTTGGCACCTATCGACAGCATACGCTACTATTTCTGCATGCTCAATTGCGGATTCATGGCGATGGACCACCGCAACGGCTACGTACGCGCCTGGGTGGGTGGCACCAATTTCAAGTATTTCAAATTTGATCACATCCTCAGCCAGCGCCAGGTCGGCTCCACCTTTAAGCCCATCGTCTATTCGGCGGCCTTGCAGGACAGCATGAAGCCTTGCGACTATTTTTCCAACCATATCAAAAAAATAGTGGACTGGGAGCCGCACAACTCCGATGAAAAATACGGCGGCTGGTACACTATGATGGGTGCGCTCACCAAGTCGGTGAACGTGGTGGCGGCCCAGCTGATCGAAAAAGTGGGCATCCAAAAGACGATTGACCTGGCGACCAAAATGGGCATCACCTCTACTTTGCCGCGCGAGTACGGCATCAGCCTGGGCGCTGCCGACATTGACCTGTATGATATGATGAAGGTGTACGGTACCCTTGGCAACCAGGGTACCCGACCCGAACCGGTCATGGTGCTGAATGTGCTGGACCGCAATGGCGAGGTGATGTACGACTACAAGGAACAGCTTAAAACTGATCCCAATCTTGGCCCGCACGTGAAGGCACTCACGGTGAACCAGGCCGCCACAATGACCAAAATGCTCCAGAATGTGATCAATAGTGGTACGGGTGCCCGCTTTCGAAGCAGCAAATTTGGGGTGCAAGGCGACTTTGCAGGCAAAACCGGCACTACCCAAAACCAGTCGGATGGTTGGTTTATCTGTTATAACCCCCAGCTCGTCACCGGCGCGTGGGTAGGAGCACCCAGTCCGGCGGTGCGCTTTCGCTCTATGTCGCTCGGTCAAGGCTCGGCGATGGCCTTGCCGATCGTGGGCTGGTTCTGGCAGCGAGTGGCCAGTGACAAGAAGTTGGGCAAACTGCTCAACGAAAAATTTCCGGACCCCAAGCCCGAAGTACAGATGCTTTTTGGCTGTTATCCCTGGATCGGCATCAATCCGGACTCGTTCAGCCGACGGATGCAGGATTCCACTTTTCGCGATTCCATTTCGCAGGCCAGGCGGCCCGCCAAGACCCCGGGCGGGGAGGACGATGGCGAGGAGGACAACGAAAAAAACAAAAATGACAAAAGAGGCAATTTGTTTAAGCGACTGTTCAATCAAAAAGAAGAAGACGAAAAGAAAAAGCAGCAATAACGATAGCCTTGCAATCCATAAAGTAAAAACTGGACACAGATGATGGAAGTTCTGACTACCAACGGTATCACCGTCAGCGTACAAACGCAATACCTGCCCGAACACTCCAATCAACGGGCGGAAAAATTCATTTTCGGCTACCACATTACCATTGAAAACGGTAGTCCCCATACGGTGCAGCTGCTGCGCCGCCACTGGATCATCCAGGATTCAGATGGCCAGGTGCGCGAAGTGGAGGGCGACGGCGTGGTCGGCGAACAGCCAGTGCTGGCTCCCGGACAACGGCACGCGTACTCTTCGTACTGTCCGTTGCGCACCGAGATCGGCAAGATGTCCGGCACCTACCTCATGTCGCGCCGCGACGACGACTCGCTGTTCGAGGTGACCATCCCGGAATTTCGCTTGGCGGCACCCCTCAAGCTCAACTAACCAAGGCAGTCGGCAAAGGACAAAAAGCAAAGGGTAACCAGCAATCCACAAAATATCCGCCAGGCAGCCTTTTGGCGGTGGTCAGCGTTTACCGTGTACGACGAAGTCCTACTTTTCGCTTCTTAACCCGCCGAAGCCTTGTAACCGCCGTAGCCCATAGGACGCAGGGGGGCGGCGACGGAGAACACCCAACTTTCGGAGCCCTCTAAATCCCTGTGAACCAACTATAACAACTCAGCATGAACAACCGCGACAACCTGCTCGGCGTACTGTCGGCGATTTATCGGTGGAGAAAAACGATTCGGAATATTTGTTTGGTGACCCTCGTTGGCAGCATTGTCTTTTCGCTGTTGTTGAAAAATTACTACCAGGCGACCACGATTTTTTATCCCTCCAGTACCAATCTCGCCAACCCGGAACTCATTTTTGGCTCGTCAGGTGAAGTGATCGAGTATTTTGGCACCGACCGCGACCTGGATCGCTTGGCAGAGGTGGCCAATGGCAACGAAGTGGTAGACTACATGATCCAGCACTTCCAGCTCTATAACCACTACGGCATCGACTCGACGTCCAAAGAAGGTCCTAACAAAGTGCGGGAGATGTTTCGCGGCCTGTACTCGGCCCTGAAAAACAAAAACGACGCCATCGAGCTCAATGTGGAAGACGTGGACCGCGACCTGTCGGCCACCATGGCCAACACCGCCCGCGACCGTATCAACTTCCTGCTCCAACGCCTCATCAAGGACAACCAGGCCCGGCTGATGACGACCTATGAGAACAACATCCACACCAAGGGAATTGAATTGCAACACTTGGCGGACAGCTTGGCTTACCTGATGAATCACTACAATATTGTCAGCGTAGGCGATCAGGGACTCCAGCTCTCGCTCCAGCTCGCCACTGCCGAGAGTCAGATCATCCGCTCCCGTGCCCGCCTGGAAGTGCTGGAAAAGAACCCTGCCATCCCCCGCGACACCATCGCCTACCTCCGGGCCAACCTTCGGGCCTACGAACGCCTGCGGGAAAGCCTGGGTACGGCGAGCAACCAAGGGGGCAATATGTCCATTAAAAACTTCTACGAAGGTTCCCCTAAAGTGAACGTAATCAGCGATTTGCACTACCAGGCCCGCAAACAGCTCAGCTTTGACCGCGAACGCTACCAACAGATAAAGTCGGCCTATGCGACGTACATCCCCGCCGTCCAGGTGGTAGAGCTGGCCGAACCGCCACGCATCAAAAGTCGGCCCAAGCGCAGCATTATTGTCTTGAGTGCGGTGTTGGCCGCCTTCCTGTTTTCCGTGATTGGCGTGTTGTTGGCCGATGCCTATCGGTCAGTGGACTGGCGGGAGGTACGGGAAGGAAAACGGCAGTAGGTCATGAGCAAATCGGGCTGTCTCTAACCATAGGAAGGCTTAACTTACCCAAAAAATAAATACTATGGATGCACTGGCAGCCCCTGCGGCAAAAGCACAGGAGAAAAAAGGCAAGCCGAAAGAGCGGCTCTACACCATCGAGGACTACCTCGCCATGGAAGAAAGCTCTCTGAAAAACCATGAATTTGATAACGGAAAATTGATCCCTGTGGCTGGTGGAACCCCTATGCACAGCCTGACCAAGGCTCATTTGGTGACTGCTTTAAACAATAAAATCTACGCAGCAGGAAAAGAACATCTAGTATTTAATAGCGACATTCGCGTATATCTGCCTACTTTCGATAAAGCGGTCATGCCGGATGCAACCGTAGTAGTAGGTGCGGCCGACTTTTATTATGTCGTACCAGTTGGTCTGCTCTTAAATCCCACGCTGATCGTCGAAGTACTTTCCAAGGGAACGGAGTCTTATGATCGGGGTGAAAAGTTTGCCCGTTACCGGACGTTGCCCACTCTGGTGGAATATGTACTGGTATCGCAAAAAGAACACCGTGTAGAGACCTTCGTCAAGCAAGATGGCAAATGGTTCCTAAACGAAGATTCCGTCGGGCTGGATGCTATGGCAGAATTGGTCTCCATAGGCATAACTATCTCATTGGCAGACCTTTACCGCCACGTTGCATTAGAACAAGAAAGAAAGAAAAAAACACATAGGCAAGGAAAGAAGCCATAGGCCAACTTGCTTATTTTTTTAAAATTATGCACCGACTCTCCAGTATCTTAGGCTTGCCCGATGAACACCCGCAAAAGTGGCTATTTGCTGTTGTGGGGCTGGCGACGGTCGGAGCGATATTGGCTACCATCCGCTATGGTATGACGGTGTTTTATCTGCTGCCCGTTGGGCTATTGGTGGCCTGGCTGGCAGTGGTGGACTTTCGGAAGGTATTCTTTTTGTTGCTGGGCTGCATTCCCATCTCGGTGGAGGCCAATCTGCCCGGTGGTTTCGGCACCGACCTGCCGTCCGAGCCGCTCATGTGGCTGCTCACCTTGGTCGGGCTGCTCTGGCTGCTGCGCCATGGTCGTCAGGTGGATGCGCGTTTTCTGCGCCATCCTATCACGCTGGCCCTGCTGGCCCATTTGGCCTGGATGGCCGTTTGCGTGGCTACTTCGCAAAACGTGTTTGTTTCCCTCAAATTTTTGGCCGCCAAAGGCTGGTACGTCGCGGTGTTTTTCTTTCTGGCCGGCCGGATGCTTAATGAGGAACGAGATTTCAAACAGCTGCTCTGGTGGTTTTTTACGCCTCTGGTATTCGCCGTCGGCAATGTGCTGCTGCGCCACGCCTCCATCGGCTTCTCCTTCGAAGACGTAGCCTACGCCATGGGGCCGTTCTTTCGCAACCACGTCATGTACGCTTGCCTGCTGGCGGTCTTCCTGCCTTTCATCTGGTACGGCACTTATTGGTACCGGCGTTACTCACTGTGGTGGTGGTGCTTGGTGCTGGGCATTGGCTTGTTGCTGGTCGGCATCAATTTCGCCTACACCCGTGCGGCCTACGTCGCTCTGCTGGCCGCCATCGGCATCCGCTGGTGCATACACCGTCGGGTGCTGCATTTCGCGCTGGTCGGCTTTGTGTTTATTTTCGCCTTATTTTTCAGTTTTGTCGGCCATCGCGACAATTGGCTGCTGTTCGCGCCGGACTTCGAGCGCGCCATTTCGCATAAACGTTTTGAAAGCCTGCTGGAAGCCACTACCAAACTGGAGGATATCTCCACGATGGAGCGCGTGTACCGCTGGGTGGCTGCTTCCTACATGATCCACGATCGACCGCTCATGGGCATCGGCCCCGGCAATTTCTACTTCTTTTACCAAAAATACACCGTTTCAAGCTTCCAGACCTACGTGAGCGACAACCCTGAGCACTCTGGTATCCACAACTATTACTTGATGACCACGGTGGAACAGGGGTTGCCGGGCCTGTTATTCTTCTTGGGGTTTTGCGTAGTCACTATGCTGCAAGGCCAGCGCATTTACCACCGCACCGCCGATCCGGGCCGCCGACGGGTGCTGCTGGCCGCCGTGCTATGCTTTATCCTCATTGATCTGCTGATGTTGATGAACGACTTTGTGGAGACCGATAAGATTGGGTCGCTGTTTTTTTTGTCGGCGGCTATTTTGGTTAATATGGATTTGAAAGCGCGGGGAGAGGCCAATGCGCCTCAAGACAGTTGCAATAAGGTTGAAAATTAAAATCATTCCCAAAAATGTATATTTTTGTAAGAAAATAGGAATGAATTTTCAAACCTTCAGGAATGTCTATTATGGGCAAAGGGAAACAATCCCAGCCGTCACCACCTCCAAGAACTCATTGAGTATCATCGCCGTCGCGCCCCATAAAACCCTTCCCTCCACTTCAAAGTAAGGTACATTTTTCAGCACAACCGTCTCGCTGATCGTGATGTCCGTTGTTTTTCGGCTGTTTTCCTCCAAAAATATTGTCAAAGGCGGCACCAAAATGGTAGCCACCTCCCCGGGCTGGGGCGTAAAATCGGGCGGTTGGCCATCGTGCAGCACGCCGACAAAAGGGTGGACCACAAAATTGCTTATCGGTATGTACAGCTCGGTCAACCGGCCCAACAGCCGTACCCGTTCCGACGACACCCCCAACTCCTCGTGCGCCTCGCGCAGGGCAGCATTGGCCAGCGTTTCGTCCTGCGGCTCATAGCGGCCACCGGGAAAACTGATCTGTCCGCTGTGCCGGTCTTGCGGATTTATGGTCCGCTGGATGAGGGTCAGATGCCAGGTTTGGTCTTGCAGAAACAACAGGAGCAGCACGGCGGCCAATTTCACATTGACGGGCGGGGCAGCGGGCAGGCCAAGTTGTTCCAAACGGTGCAGGGTGGCCATTTTGTACTGCGCTGGCTGGCCCGGCAACGGGTGGGCGAGGGCTGCGGCGAGGTGATCGGGGAAAGATTCGGGCAAGGACATGGTGGCTGGTGATAAGGTGCTTCATTTCATCCCCGCCAGCCGCAGCCGCTCCCAGATGCTGAAGCGCAGCTCGCTGCGCGTACTGTCCGCCTCAAACTTATGGTGCGTCCAGAAGGCCACATCGAAGACCATGCGTTGATCCGTAAAATCCACGATGCGCACTTGGGGGGACCGCTGGGGGTCGTCCTGCAATACGCGGGGATGGGCAGCGGCAACTTGCAGCATAATTTCGCGCACCAGGTTTTCGTCGGTTCCGTAGGCCATGCTCACCGTCACCGCAAAGCGGGACGGCAACGTATTGTGGTGGCTCCAGTTGACCACCGTCTCGGTGATGAACTTGTAGTTGGGGACGATTAGGGTCAGCCCATCGGGAGTCTCGATCTTGGATGTACGTAGGTTGATCTCCACCACCCGTCCCAATTGGCCATCCACCCGCAACACATCGCCCACCTCTACGGTGCCTTCAAAAAGCAGAAAAATGCCCGACATGATGTCGCGGAAAATCTGCTGGATGCCCAACCCCAGACCGACCAACAATGCCGCCGAGCCTGCCAGCAGCACTGTCACCTCGATGCCAATCGTCTTGAGCATAGCCACTACCGCGAGTGTCCACGCCAAATACTGCACGATCAGGAACAGGGAGTGCCGCCGTCCGTAATCGGAACTGGGAAGCAGGTGCTTGCTACCGTGAATAAAGCGGCGGGCCAGCCGCAGCACGATCCAGCAGACCACCCAAATGACAAATACGCCCAGCACCATCATCACGGTGAGCGCGTACTGGCCAATGCCAAACAGGTGGTACTCTAAAAGGGAACGGAAATTCATGTGACTGCACTAGGGATTGATAAAAGTTGGTCAACCCCTATAAACCCCTCATCAACTATTTGTTTATCAACCACCAATTTTCTTAGGCTTGCGCAAGGTAAACACCCGCGATATATTGAACCCAAAACGAATGCCGCTCAACAGACGGTCTTCGTCGTTCTTGAAAAACCAATCTTCTTGGGTCTCGGTGATGAAACCTTTGTAGGTCATGTCCTCCGAATTGGTGAAGTGCAGCGAAAACACGTGGCCACCCGTCTCGATCTCCCAGCCAACCGAGAGCGAATTGGAATAGGATTCGCTGATTTGGCCTGCGGGCACAAAATAGTACTCTGCATTGATGGCCATACGCTTGGTGAGCTTGATGCGCCCGCCTGCTCCGATGGCGATCACATCGTTTTTGTCGCCAGCAGTTGGCACGATGTTGCGGTGGATCAGCGTTGGCATCAGTTGCAGCGACAGCCGTTCGTTGAATTTGCGGGCCAGCAACAATTGGTGCGTATAATAGACCCGCGAGGAGAACTTGTTGTCGCGCTCCGTATCGGAAAATTTCAGCGATTTGATCTGTGCATCAATGAGATACGACAATGCGATGGGCATATTTCGCTGGCCGGTGCTTTGCCGCAACAGTTTGAATTTGGCAAAGCCGTCAAAGATTTTCTCGCGCCCGCCGCGCCCAATCCCGATCATGAGCCGGGGCGTAAGGCCATAGTCAAACCCGATGCGGACGTTGGCATTGTCCAGTCCGAACATATCGTACAAGCCTTGGCGGAGGGGCGTGAAGCGGTGGGATATTTTGAAATCCAGCACACCCGGCGCGGTGTTCTCGACGGAGTGTCCGTTGATGATTCGGTTGGATTTGAAAGTCGCGATGGTATAGTCCGTCGTCGGCTCGTCAGGGAGCGCGTCGAGCATATCCTCGGTTTGGGCATTCAACAGGTGGGAGCCACCCAGCAAAAACAGGAGGAAAATTTTTTTCATAAAAATTTGATTTGCAAATATTCACAACGACGAAGACCGTCTATTGAAAAGGGAGTTTACGAAATTTTCAAACTACCATGCGCAACGTGTCATTCAGGGAGGAGCATGGAATCCGAGATCGTAGCCCAAATGTTCTCTTGTTTATCGGCCTTCGGTCTCGGATTCCACGCTCCCCTCTGCATGACAAAACGTAGCTGCTGTCCTACTTCAACGGCTTCAACAGTGCTTCCACAGAGACCTTGATCGTTTGGGCGATTTTGTCGCGCACCACCGCCGGGATGGAAATGCCATAGTCGGCAGCAGCCACGTTGAAAGAGGAGGCGAGGGTAATGTTCCCGCCGCTCACTTTCACGGTGCCGCTCACGTCCAAGTCTTTCGTGACGCCGTGCATGGTCAATTGGCCCTTCACGTTGGCGGTGTACTTACCGTCCTGCGCAAAGTTCACCTCGTTCAGGTTGGTAATAGCACCCTTGAACTGAGCATTGGGATAGGTCGTGGATTCCATGTAGTTCTCGTTGAAGTGCTCCTGCATCAAGGCTTTTTCCATTTGGAAACCTTTGATGAGGACTTTCCACTCCATCTTTCCGGTCTTGGGTTCCAGTACACAGGTGCCGCTTTTGGTGGTGGCTTCTATTTTTTCCAACGGGGATGTCGCATCGAATTTTACGGCGGCATCGCGGGTGAAAAAGCGTTGGGCAGAGAGTGAGCCGACCAGCAGTAGTAGGAGGGCGGCCAGGGACAAAATATTTTTCATGATAAATTTGTTGAGAATGTTGAGAAAAAGGGGTTGAACACCCTCCTTCGCCTGAAAGAGGCTCCGGCAGGTAAAAAAGTTGAGAAAAACGGTGTTGAAAAGGTGAAGAAAAAACAAAAATGTTGAGAAGAATCGAACGCATGGAGGCTCAGCACTGTTATTTCAACCACCTCAACCATTTCACTGCACTTCCACGCAGCGCGACAGTTGCACATCCAGGTTGAGGCCGTCACATTTGCCTTTCAAAGTGATTTTTTCGCCCACCGGGAAATTGGTGCGCAGGTGTTGCGCCAACGAATCAAGGATGCAGTACACCCCAAAGTCCTGGCCCGTGTCCAGCATCACCTTTATCGTGCCAGCCTCCATGGTGATCTCCTTCACCTGACCTGATACGGCGATGGTCTTGCCGAGGTATTTGGCATTGGCGGCAGTCTCATCGGCTGTATATTCGGCCAGCAGGGCAGCCGCAGTTACGCTGGCCTCGGCCTTGGAAGCCGCCATGTCTTCTTTGGGTTTGTTCCATTGGTAATAGCCAATGGCCGCACTAATCAGACCGATGGCCAAGAGGGAAAGCAAGATTTTTTTCATGGAGTGCTGAAAGGGAAATGAGTAAGTAGGGTATTCATAAGCAGATGGATATTAACTGGCACATTCTACTAATTGTTGGGCGCACCCGCATTTACCCAAGCTGCTATCTTCTCGCGGTTGCAGAGGCTCATCAGCCCTCCCTGGGGCA
>JAYUXG010000009.1:0-2227 GCA_043753125.1 Saprospirales bacterium
CAGAAGCTGCTCGACCGTCCACAAGAGGATTTTTTTCGGGAAATGTACCGCACCCGCAGCACCTTCGGCATCAACCCAGCGGTAAACCACGACTCCATCGCCAACGTGATCAACGGCGAGATGTCGAACATGGAGTGGCCATTGCAGCAAAATTACGACGAACTGGCCCTTGCCGTACCGCAATATATTGCCGGGTTCGTGCTGTTCCACTATGCCCCGCCCAAGCCCGACCGCGAGCTGCTGCACTTGTTTTTTCAATGCACGGAACCGCAGTTTTTTAAGGATTTGGGCTTTCAAAAGGCCTACGCCGATGGAAAAGGTCGACTGTACAAGAATGAGGTTTTGAAAGAAATCAAAAATATCATTGACCGCAACCGACTACAATTTCCGCGCCTTCGCCCGGATGTGAACCGGCTGGATTTTGCTTCCACCACCTTGTTTTCCAAGTCTTTCTTGTTGATGATCAAGGATTTAGACCTAACTACCGCCGGATGACCGATTTTGTTGAAACCTACCGAAACATTATTGTTCAGATTGCTACGCCCAACAGCACCGGCACTGGCTTCTACCTACGCGACCGCCACTTGATCGTGACTAACCACCACGTGGTGGAGGGCCATCGCGCGGTGGTGATCGAAGGTGCGATGTTCGGCAAACAGGTGTCTCGGGTCCATTACGCCGATCCGAAATACGACTTGGCTTTTTTGGAAGGGCCGCGCGGGGCCAACGAATTGCCGGAAGTACGGCTGGGGACCGGCCGCGCACTGCGCGAAGGCGATCCGGTGACCGTGATCGGGCATCCATTCGGATTGAAGTTCAGCATGAGCAGCGGTATTATCTCTAATGCCCGCGAGGTAATGAACGGCGTGCCTTACTTGCAAATAGATGCACCGCTCAACCCCGGCAACAGCGGCGGTCCGGTGGTCAACCGCGAAGGCGAAGTGGTGGGCATCAACACGATGATTATTCAGAACAGCAATAATATCGGTTTCTCGCTGCCCGTCCATTTTCTGCAAGAATCGTTGGATGGCTACCAGAATGCCGGGTCTGATAATGCTTGCCGTTGTACGGCCTGCCTGAATATTGTGACCGAAAAAACCGCAGACAAGGGTTTTTGCCAATTTTGCGGTAGCCGTGTGGAATTGCCCGCTGGGGTGGATGAATATACGCCCGTCGGTATCGCCAAGACCATTGAGCGGCTGGTGGTGCAACTGGGGCATGATATTGCGCTTAGCCGCTCTGGTCCCAACGCCTGGGAGATGCGGCAAGGTAGTGCCAAGATCGGCATTACTTACCACGATAAGAGCGGGCTGCTTTCTGCGGATGCCGTGCTATGCCAGTTGCCCAAGGCAAACATCAAGCCGTTATACGAGTTTTTGCTGCGCGAAAACTATACCAATGAAGCCCTTACCCTAAGCCTGAACGGTCAGGACATTGTGCTATCCCTGCTCATCTATGATCGCTATCTGAATGACGAGACGGGTATGTCGCTGTTGCGGTTGTTGTTTGAGAAGGCCGACTATTACGATAACATCCTGGTGGAAGGGTATGGGGCTACCTGGAAGGCGGAATAATGCACCTACTACAGGTACTTAAACCGTAAGAATGGGAAAAGCAAGGCTGATGCATAAGGGAAAGCGAATTGCTGCACCCTTTCCCCTCCTTTATACGTACCCCTTTGCCTTGTACACCGCCCAGCCCACCCACTCCTTCAGCAGCATTTCCCACTTCATCAGCGACTGCCAGTCCGGCTCCAGCCAACGCAGCCAGTTACCAGTGCTTTTTTCGGAAAAATAATCGGTGCCGAAGGGCCGCACTTGGACGCCCGCTTTGGCAAAGCACCCTTCCGCCCGGCGCATGTGCCAAGCGGAGGTAATGAGCAGACACTGTGTGCCGGGCAACAGACTATCGATCACCGCCTTGGTACAGCGGGCGTTTTCGTGGGTGTTGCGTGACTTGTTCTCTACCAAAATCGCGGAATCCGGTACGCCCAGTTGGCGCAAATAGTCACGGGCTACGTCGGCCTCCACCGGTTCGGCGCCTATCAAACGACCGGAACCACCGGAAAGCAACAGCCGCTTAACCTTGCCAGTCTTGAACAAGGTCAGGGCCGTTACCAGCCGGTTGCCCCTTTGCATCGAGAGGATGCTATCGGGTGCGTCAGCATTGAAATCCACGTAGCCACCGAGCAGAATGCCCACTTCATAAGGTTGCCGAATATCCTGCG
>JAYUXG010000010.1:0-5561 GCA_043753125.1 Saprospirales bacterium
CACGGTGCGCGTGGGATTATCGTTCACTATCAAAACACGGTAAATATCGATCCTGCTGCGCGAAGCCTCTAGCCTAAAGCCGCCAGCCAGGGTCAGGGCGTTGCGGAGGGTCATTTCTTTACCGTAGGCAAACTCGCCAGGCTCTCTCACGGAACCCGATACACCAATCGTAGCGGCATCGGAAAAGGTCAGTTCGGAAAGAACAATCAGTTCGTCGCCTGGCTGGAGAACCGGATTAGCCGCAGAAGCAGGGTTTGCTGCTGCTGCTGGGAGGGAGACGTCAATATATTGCTTCTCTTTAAAGTTATTTGGATTACTCCGTCGGATCAGCGCTACTCCGTTGGCATCAGGCCTTAGCCCACCGGCCAGCAAAATAGCTCGCTCAACGGTGATGGCCGAATCAGGCGAAAACGGATACTCTGTTACGGCATTTCTGACCGCACCAGTGACATTAATCGTCAAACTGTCGGTATAACGGCTCTGTTCATAAATCACCAAGCGATCCTCCGATTGCAGCGGCAGGTCGACACCAGTGCGCGGCGCATTCAAGATGGCAGCAAGATTTATCTGTACGAGGCGAACGGTACGATCCGGGTTGGTCCGGGCCAAAAAGGCGACATCGGTACGCGCTTCTCTGCGCAGGACGCTCTTGGTGACCAGATCGCTGATATAGGGTGTCTCGGAGATGGCATAACCACCCGGATATTCCACCGGGCCAGCCACAGTTGCCGTATTTTCAATACGGTTGGATACTTTTCTGATGATGATCGAATCACCATCCAAGAGCGGAAGGTCGCTTTTGCCAAGGGCTAAATTTTTTAAATTCACATCAATGAGTACTTGTCGATCATTGGCATACCGCTTGACCTGAATGATTTCCCGCGAGGCATTGGCGGCAAATCCACCGGCATATTCGAGCAGCTTGTTCCACTGTTCTCCCTCAATCAGCTCGTAGCGGTAGGGTCTTTGGACGGCACCCTGTACCGCTACGACGCGCTGCGCCACTGGCACATTAATGATGTCGTTATCTTCCAAAGAAAAATCGTACTGCACGGCTGGATTATTGATGAATTCGTACAAATCCAGCCGTTTGGTTTGTCCACCACGAATCACCCGGATGTTGCGCACAGTTCCCAGCTCGGTCGGGCCACCGGCGGCGGCCAAAGCATTGAACGCCGTATTGACGGCCGACACGGTGATGCTGCCCGCATTATTAGTTTCGCCAAAGATACTCACGGTAATCGTCCGCGCCCTAGTCAGGCTAACGGCGAACTGCTCCGGTGCGAAGCGATAAAAGCTGCCAAATCGGCTGCGCATTAGCTCTCTGGCTTGGCCCAAACGAATCCCTTTCAGGAAAATCTTGGGCATATTAGTCGGACTGATGTACCCTTCTTGGTTGATGGTAAATTTGCTGTCGAATTGGGAAGGGCCAAAAATGCTGACCGTCAATTCGTCGCCGGAGCTCAGCACATAGGTATCCGGCGGCTTTACATCGCCAGCGGGCTTGAAAACGCCGCCCTCTTTCTGCTGAAACAACTGGTGCCCATAGATGCCAGTCGGTCGCATATTCTGCGTATCCCGCCGGATATTTTTTCTAACCGCTACCTTCGTAGTGTCTGTGTCTTGCAGTATTTCCTGCACCACTACCGTATCCGTAGGCAAGTTTGATGTCAAAGGCTGCCGGTTGGTTCGAGTATTATTATCAGTATTATTAGTAGAAGTATTGGTAGGGGTACTTTGGTTATTGTTCCGGCCACTTTTCTTTTCGGCTTCCATCTCGTCCAACACCCGCTCGATGGTTGGTTGCAGGCTCGGTAACTGCTCCGGCTGGACGTTATCAATGTCTATCCCTGCTTCCAGCAGTCTGGCCCGCACCTCGCCTTCATCCAGCCCCCTGGCTCGAATATTGGCCCGTGCCTGTTGTTCGATTGCGGGATTGGTAGTTTGCGCATAGGTACCCGTTTGGAAGAAAAGCATGGCCAAACAGACAAATAGAAGCGAACGCAGATTTATAAACATATGCAGATTTAACTGTAATTGTGGGTTATTAATAAAAGCGCGATTTGAGGCTGTTTTAAACCCCAAATTGGATAGGCCGAAATTGCACCCCGAACATCTGCGGATTAACATAAAATACGAAGTAGTTTCCAGCGATCAAGTCAGCGGCACGACGCAAATCAGCCAATTCTCCGGCGGTGGCGATCACTTCATCTTCCGTATAAGCAATCTATTTGCCTTGATACGAGCGGAGCAACTCCTTGTTATCATTGACCCAGTTTTGAATTTTACGGCTGTAAGACTGCATGATACCCCTTCTTAAGGGACGCAAATTTACGTATTTTTTTCAAAAAACGCACCGGCCGCCTCGGTAATCTCCGCCAAGATCGTCTCCGTCAATTCGGTGTGCATCGGTAACGAAATAACCGATTGGCAGAGCTGCTCGGTCACTGGCAGGTTCCCGCCCGGCCAATACTGTTGGAAGGCGGCCTGGATATACAGTGGCACCGGATAGTAAATCATGGCCGGAATGCCCCGCTCGGCCAAATAGTTCTTGAGGTCGTCCCGTTGTCCATTTTCCACTTGCAGGGTGTACTGGTGGAAAACGTGGGTGGAATTGGGTTGCCGAACAGGTATTTTCAACTGCGGAATGGCACCAAAGGCTTGGTCGTAAAAATCGGCGGCACGGTTTCGGGCCATATTATACGCATCCAAATGGCCGAGTTTGACGTTTAAGATGGCGGCTTGCATAGCGTCAAGGCGAGAATTGACACCTATCTTATCGTGGTAGTATTGGCGAGATTGTCCGTGGTTGGCGATCATGCGGGCCGCCGCGGCCAAGTCGTCGTCATTAGTCATGAGTGCCCCGCCATCGCCATAACAGCCCAGGTTTTTGGAAGGAAAAAAGGAGGTGCAGCCGAAGTGGCCAATAGTACCAGCCTTGTGTCGCGTACCATCGGCAAAGGCGTAGTCGGCACCGATGGCTTGGGCATTATCTTCGATTACGAACAAATTATATTGGCGGGCGAGGGACATAATTGGTTCAATATCAGCACTTTGGCCAAAAAGGTGTACCGGGACGATGGCCTTCGTCTTAGGGGTAATGACAGTTTCAATATGGGCTGCCGTAATATTGAACGTGTGCGGATCTACGTCGGTAATGACCGGGACAAGACCCAGCAGCGCAATCACTTCTGCCGTGGCGACGTAGGTAAAACCGGGTACGATGACTTCGTCACCGGGCTGTAGGCCAAGGGCCATCATCGCGATTTGGAGCGCATCGGTGCCATTTGCGCAGGGGATGACATGGCGTACATCGAGATATTTTTCCAAATGCTCCCGGAAGGTACTTACCTGTGGACCACCAATAAACGTAGTGGATTCTATTACCCCCAGCACTTCGCGGTCAATTTCTGTTTTGATGCGATGGTATTGGGTTTTTAGGTCAACCATTTGCAAGGCCATAGCGAATGCGGCGATTTAGAAAATAGGGGTATAAGAGAGAAGGCTTCGCCTTTCATAAGTGGCGAGGCACTTATGCATGGGTGTTGAGTCAACCAAACAGAAACAGGTACACATGGAGGTGTAAAATAATGGGTTTCATTAGGTTGTGATCTTCAAAGTTAGCCTTAAATGGCCAACAGGCACTTACAGACGCCAATACTGGATGCTTGGGTCAAGGTCTTGGTAGAGAGCTTTCAAATCCATCAAAATCGCCCTTTCGGCCATGATAGACTGGAAGAATGCGCTGTCGTAGGCCTGGTATTCTTGGTGCGCAACCGCGACTATTACGGCATCGTAGTTGTTCGATATTTTGTCTACCAACGTCAGCTTGTACTCGTGCGCCACTTCGTTCGGCGAAGCATACGGGTCTGCCACGTGTACGTTGATAAAAAATTCCTGTAGCTCGTGGACTAGTGCCGCCACTTTGGAGTTGCGGATGTCGGAGACATTTTCCTTGAAAGTTATGCCCAGCACCAGTACTTTCGACTGGCCAGGGTTTTTGTCATTTTGGATGAGCAACTGCGCCAGTTTTTTGGCGATGTAGGCCGGCATCCCATCGTTGATGCGCCGCCCGCTCAAGATTACCTGGGGTTCGTAACCCAGCTGCACGGATTTGTGCAGCAAATAATAAGGGTCCACCCCAATGCAGTGGCCACCGACGAGGCCAGGATAAAATTTCAGGAAATTCCACTTGGTACCAGCAGCCTTAATCACTTCCTGGGTATCAATGCCCATGCGGTCAAAGATCATGGCCAGTTCGTTCATCAACGAAATGTTCAGGTCGCGCTGGGTATTTTCAATGACCTTGGCTGCTTCCGCCACCTTGATGGTTGGGGCGCGGTAAATGCCTGCCGTAATGATTTGGCCGTATACTTGGGCGATTTCTTCCAAGGCTTCCGCGTCGGAACCCGACACAATTTTGAGGATGCTGGTCAGTGGGCGGGTCTTGTCGCCCGGCACGATGCGTTCAGGCGAATAGCCCAATTTAAAATCCTGCCCACCTTTTAGGCCGGAGTGTACTTCTAAGATGGGCAGACAGTCTTCTTCGGTACAGCCGGGGTAAACAGTGGACTCGTAGATTACGTAGTCGCCTGGCGACAAAGACCTACCCACGCTTTCGGAAGATTTCTTGAGCGGGGTTAGGTTGGGTACTTTGTGTTGGTCTACATCGGTTGGAACGGCAATGACGAAGAAGTGGGCCTGCTTCAGGATTTCGGGATCGTCGGTGAATTGGATATCCGTGCCGTCGAAAGCAGACGCTTCGAGCTCGCGCGAGGGGTCACGTCCCTGTTGCATGAGGGCGATCCGGCTGCTGTTGATGTCGAACCCGATGACCCGGAAATGGCGGGCAAACTCCAGGGCAATCGGCAGACCGACGTAGCCTAAACCGACCACGGCCAATATTTTCTCTTTTTTTAATAGCTCGGCGTACATTCTAGATCTTTAGCTGGCGGTGGTTTTGTCCCAGAGCAGCAATGGCTCGGGGGCGTATTTGCTCCAATCCATAGTCTCAATCTCTTGATTGTCGTAGAGCAAATACCGGATTTTGCGTTTAATTAATTTTTCAACTTTGGCAATCAGGTCCATGAGGTAGTTTTTGTCAAACTCTCCGACAAATATGAGGTCAATAATTTGACTGTCAATGCCCTTCGAGAAATCTCCGACCAGGTAGACCCTTTTTACATCGCCCAGGCGCTGGATGACGTTCTCGATGATCTGGTCGAAACCAATATGCTTCATGATGATGCTATGAATCTCGCCGAACAGCGGGTGAGCGGTATTGGCCTGGAAAATCTTCTTGTTTCCCGCACTGTTTGAGACCAGCAAGCCGGCATTTTCCAGCCGGTTGAGCTCCACCCGGATGCCATTAGATGACTCTCCGAATTCGCTTTCCAGACTACGTAGGTACGCGGTGGCATTGCTGTTGAGAAAAAACTTCAACAACAACTTAATTCGCGTTTTAGAAGAGATGAGGGCGTCTATCATGCGCAATATTGAGCAGCAAACTTACTCGTTATTGGCAATGCCTTGTATTAAACCCAGGTAAATTTTTGGTAAGA
>JAYUXG010000011.1:0-13008 GCA_043753125.1 Saprospirales bacterium
TTGATAGCATGGCGGGGGTACAGGCGACCATCGCGGCTATCTCCCCGATCAGCTGTTTTGGGGCCGAAGATGGTAGTCTGACGGTCTCGGGTTTGGGCGGTATGTTGCCCTACCAGTATAATTGGGCACCCGCCAATGGAAGTGGGTCTACCTTGTCGGGCCTTGTGCCAGGTACCTACTCGGCTACTGTCACGGATGCCGACGGATGTAGCAGCGTAGCCACCACAGTTCTAACGGAGCCTACACCCCTGGTTAGCCAAGTCCGTGGACTGCCAGTGCATTGCTATGGCGAAAAGAACGGCGCGATCAGCGCGGAAATAACCACTGGTGGATCGCCGCCGTATTTGTACGCTTTGAACTCTACTATGTTTGGGTCATCCAACGCTTTTACCGCTTTATCCGCTGGGAATTATTTATTGCATACCCAAGATGCCAATGGTTGTGTGACGACCGATTCGATCACCATTGGCGAGCCGCTCCCCTATACGGTCCAGGTAGGTAGCGACACCACTATTTATTCGGGCGATAGCTTAAAACTTACCGGCGTGGTATCCGATCCAGGTCGGGCAGTGCAGTACGTATGGAAACCGCCTACCGGCATCACTTGCGACACCTGCCTATCCACTTTTGCCCATCCAGTCACCTCCACTACTTACACCTTGTATGTAGCGGACAGCAGCGGTTGTATCGTCAGCGATAGCAGACTGGTGAAGGTGGAAAAAGTGCCCTTGTTCGTCCCTAATGTGTTTGCACCCGATACCGACCATGACAACGCCTACTTTACGCTGTATGCGGGCCGTGGCGTGGAAGAAATAGACCTGCTGCAAATCTATGACCGCTGGGGCGCGTTGGTGTTTGAAAACCAGCACTTTGCGCCCTCTATCCCCCGAACTGGTTGGGACGGCCGTACTCGTGGCAAGCTGGCGGCAGCGGCGGTGTACACTTATCTGATCCAAGTGCGTCTGCTGGATGGGAGCATGGAGTTGTTGAAGGGCGATGTGACGGTGGTTAGGTAAAGGGGAAAAAATGTATTTCCGCAGTAACTGATCAGGCAATTGGGCTAAAATAAAGAGTTTCTTGGGTTCCAAACTACTTCAACTTAACTATACCCTATTCATCAAACTGTAAAATAATCTTCATGAAAAATAATCTGCTGTTATTGGCACTACTAATAGTTTTTTTCCGTTTGTCGGCATAAACATATGCCATCGGAGACTTCCACCTATTCTGGCAATCCCATATTGCCGGGATGGTATGCGGACCCGGAAGGAATCATTTTTGCCAATGAGTACTGGATTTATCCGACGTATTCCGACGATTATGAACGTCCTGATCGGTCAACAGAATTTTCTGCACAACAATTGGCAGCGCAAAAAAACACCATCAATCAACAGTACCTGAAACAAACCTTTATCAATGCGTTTTATGTGGAGGGTCCATTTGTATTCAAGCGGAAAAATAAATACTATTTTATGTGGTCGGAAGGCGGCTGGACGGGTCCTGATTACAGCGTTGCTTATGCGATTGGAGACTCTCCTTTGGGTCCGTTTAATCGTATTGGCAAAATTTTGCAACGAGATTCCACCATTGCCACGGGCGCAGGGCATCACTCCGTCATTACTATTCCCAATACGGATGAACGCTATTAGTTTATCACCGTCGGCCATTAAACACCCAAAATGCCCACCACCGGGAAACTTGTATTGATGTACTGACTTTCGATCAGGAAGGACACATCAATCCGGTAAAAATGACGGCTACTGGTGTAAAAAGACGTCTACTGAAAGGCAAGTAAACAACGCATTCATAAGCGGCTGTTTTAAAACAGCCTCTAAGCCCCTTGCCGGGCGCAAGAACCTGTTATAAATTGTAAAATTTGATCGCGTTCTCACCAAAGAATTTTTGCTGTTCCCGTTCGCTGAACGACGAAAAATAGGACTTTACAATAGAAAACACCTCCTCGTAAGTAGCGGCCAGCCTGCAAACCGGCCAGTCAGAACCGTACATAATCCGATCAGGGCCAAAGCAGTCCACCACTTGGTCCAAATAAGGCTCAAAATCCTGCTGTTTCCACCTTTTCCAGTCGGCTTCGGTGGTCATACCGGATATTTTGCAATATACATTATCATAGGCGGCTACCTCCCGCATGGCTTTTTGCCACGCTGTTATTTCACCCGTTTTTATGAAAGGTTTGGCCAGATGGTCAATCACAAACGGCTGGTTGGGAAAAGCCGTCACTAGTTCGAGGGTATTGGCAAGATGTTCTGGGAAAATCAATAGGTCGTAGGTGTAGTTGTATTTTTTTAATAAACCGATGCCACGCATAAAGGCGGGCCGCAACATAAAACCACGATCTGCTTCGTCGTGTACCACGTGCCTGAATCCCTTTATCTGTGGAAATTGTCGATAATAGACCAATCGCTCCTCTAGATTATCGGCCTGCAAATCCACCCAGCCAACAATTCCTTTGATCATGCCATACTCGTCGGCGAGGCGGAGCAGAAAAGCATTTTCCGCTTCGGATTGGTCTGCTTGCACCGCAACACAGCCATCCAACGAGCAGTTTTGCAGTTCCGGGAGTAAATTACGGGGCAGAAAATTGGTTTTTAGGGTCGTCATCTCAGCAGACATCCAAGGATGACGGTTGGGGTCATAATTCCAAAAATGCTGATGCGAATCAATCCTGATCATGAGCGAAATTTTCACAAAAATACAGGCTGCTAGGTTGTTGCGCGCACCAATAGCCGATGTTCGTTCCGCAGGGGTGCATTTCAAACTTTCGCACTCATTCAAACCTCGTAGGTTTTAAAACTTACGAGGTTTAGGGGGAAAGCGAAGATTTGAAATGCACCCGTTCCATACCATCTAAATAAGTGCAAAATTTATAATCTTGTGGCCAAATCCTGCTAACCACCCTGCATTGTGCAGCCATTGAAAACCACTATTGCTTTTCGGTATAACCAGCAAACAAGCTATGCGCACCTTATTATTCCTACTCTTTTCCGGCTGCATCGGTACCGTAGCGGCACAAAAAACGATCATTCTGGAAACCGATCATTTCGCGCAGGTGTTGCAGACCGACGAGGCGGGCCGTTTGCGTGTTGTTTATTTTGGCAAAAAATTGGTCAGTGCCACAGGCTATGCCACGATTGCCACTCAAAGTAAAAAGGATGACCTCAATGCGGGTATCCAAAACGTGGCCTACACGCCCGCAGGCACCTGGAACCTATCGGAGCCCGCCCTCCAGATGACGCACGCCGACGGTAACACGTCCACCGAACTGCAATACGTGGAAGTGCAGACCGAAAAAACGGATGACAATACCAGCACCACCCGTATTCTGTTGCGCGATCCTGTCTATAAAACGGAGGTGACGCTGTTCTATAGAGTTTACCGGAAAGAAGATGTCGTGGAACAATGGTCGGTGATTAGCAATAAGGAAAAAGGAGCGGTGGTCTTGGAAAAGTACGCTTCGGCCAACCTGTATTTTACGGCAAAAGACTATTTCTTAAAGCATTACCACGGCAATTGGGCCACCGAAATGAAACCGGAGGAGACACTGCTTTCCGCAGGCATCCACACCCTGGATTCCAAGCTCGGTACCCGTACCGACTTGTTTCAGCCGCCTTCCTTCCAGCTGTCTTTTGGCCAACCGGCGACGGAAGATGCCGGCCAGGTGCTGCTTGCCAACCTGGCTTGGTCGGGCAATTTCAAAATAGACTTTGAGATGGACCCTTATCACCACCTCCGTCTGCTGGCGGGCATTAACCCGTTTGCCTCGGCCTACACCCTGGCGGCCGGGCAGGCCTTCACCACGCCCGCCCTGGTGTATACTTACTCGGAAACGGGTACCGGCACGGCCAGCCGCAATCTGCACCGCTGGGCGCGTACCTACCGCATCCCCGACGGCAACGGTTCGCGCCTCACCTTGCTGAACAATTGGGAGGCCACTTATTTCGACTTCGACGAACTAAAATTGACCGGCCTTTTTGCGGGTGCCAAAAAACTGGGCGTCGATCTGTTCCTGCTGGACGACGGTTGGTTCGGCAACAAATACCCGCGCAACGACGATAAAGCCGGTTTGGGCGACTGGCAGGAAAACAAGCAAAAACTGCCGCACGGATTGGGCTATTTGGTCAAAGCAGCCGACCAGGCAGGGGTAAAATTCGGCATTTGGGTAGAACCTGAAATGGTGAACCCCAAAAGCGAACTGTATGAAAAACACCGTGATTGGGTCATTCGGGAGCCTGAGCGCCCGGAGCATTACTTCCGCAATCAACTGGTACTCGATTTGTCCAACCCGGAGGTGCAGGATTTTGTGTTCGGCGTCCTCGATCAGATGTTTACCCAGCATCCGGGCATTGCTTTTGTCAAATGGGATTGTAATGCCGTGATTTACAATGCGCATTCGGCTTATCTCGAGAAGCAGAAGCTGCCGCAAACGCACTTGTACGTAGATTATATCAAGGGCCTGTACCAAGTGCTCGACCGGCTGCGCGCCAAATACCCACAGATTCCAATGATGCTCTGCTCCGGCGGCGGCGGTCGGGTGGACTATGGTGCCTTAAAGTATTTTACCGAGTTTTGGCTCAGCGACAATACCGACCCGCTCGAACGGGTGTTTATCCAGTGGGAAAATGGCTATTTTTTCCCGGCGATCACGCATTGTAATCACGTCACCGATTGGAGCAAAGTAGGGCTAAAATACCGCACCGACGTGGCCATGATGGGTAAGTTGGGCTATGATATTGTGGTAGACCATTTGAGTGCCGACGATCTGGCATTCAGTCAACAGGCGATCAAAAATTACCATTCGGTCACGGACCCGATCTGGCATGGCGACCAGTACCGTCTGGTAAGTCCTTGGGACAATCCCTATGCGGCGATCTTGTATGTAGATGTCCAACAGGACCATGCCGTGGCGTTTGGCTTCGTGGTCACCAATCGTTATGCCGGCCATTACTCCATCGATCCTGTAAAGTTAAAGGGGCTTGATCCAGCCAAACGGTACCAGCTGAAAGAACTGAATATTTACCCGCACACGAAATCGTCCATTGACGAAACGGCGGTTTACACGGGCGATTTCCTCATGAATATCGGCATTAACCCGGAATTGACTGGTAATCACCGTAGTGTGGTGATTGACGTGGCGGCTGTGAAGTAAAAAATTGGCCCATGTTCCAAAAAAACACTTCTCCAATCCCGTTTTGTCTGTTCCATCGATAATTATACAAACTCTAAAACATTGGTTAGATGGGGATATGAGCCACTAACACTGGCATCTTTGTCGTATTTTTTCATCTCTGTATCTATTATTTGGGGCTAATGACCACCACATATTTGCCTGATCGGAAAGCCTCTATCGTTTCCTCGTAAAACTGCAGACAGGACTGGACCTCTTTAGTGTAGACCCGGCCCTCGTATTCCTCGGTGACTAGTTTGTAGATCGTAATGCGCACGTACTTGGACTTGTGCGCCAACAAACGGGTCTGGTGGGCGGTCAAAGGGATACTGGATTTTTCAATAGTCTAACGTGGTGTACAACCTGGCCTCGTGGCTTTTGGTCGCACCGAACCAGCATTCCAATTTGATGTGCAACTTAGAAGTCGTGTTGTTTTCGATGAAAAGGGTCAATGCTGGCGAGTTGCCGAAAGCTGGCAATCGGGTGTACAAGCCCGTCCAAGTGCGTCGAATTTTCGGAAAAGCCAAAAATATTAATGGAAAACTCAATATAAGCAGCTCGAGCGTGGGGTTGTTGCGCAAGAGCAAAGCGACCACGATGATACCGGCCAACCCGGTCGTGTAAGATATCCCGAGTGCCCAGCCAACCGAAGCGTCGCCGCTGGGTGCTCGGCGGCTGAAGTAGTGCAAGAGAGACACCACCAGAGCGACTCCGTAAATACTTAGTAAAATGTAGTAAATGTAATAGAGGTACACTAGTTTTTGGTTTTCAATAATTACCCAGTTTTGCCAAAGTTTTCTATGGAGCAACAATTCCACTTCGCTGATAAAAATTGGTTAGAAACAACATCACCTGCTTATTGTAAACTTTTGTATCCCCATCTGTGCGCCCGTTTGAATTTTTAAAAAATAAACACCGACCTTTAGGGTTTCGACGGCTATAGATTGTCCTTCTAACTGCCCTGTAGCAACTATCTTACCCATTATATCAAAAATAGTCCAAGTGGACCACGCAGGCACTGGGTCCGCGAGATGCAACCGGGTTTGCACAGGATTGGGTTGAATATGCCAGGTCTTGGTGTTTCCCACCTCTTTGGCTGACACGATGGAATCACCAAGTTGGTGGAGCTGTACCCATATGGGGCCGGATGGAACGCGATAAATACCTTTTTGATAGCCAGAAAAATACAACCATGTGCTGTCCCACGTCAAGGCTTCGGAAGAGGTCGGCACTATGCTCCCCGTCATTTTTAGCCAATGCTGGCCGGCATCCAGGGTCAAAAAATTATCCACTGACAAAATGGAATCATGTTTCATACTGTATTGCAGCAGAGAATTTTCCGTATAATCAGGCAACCCGGAGCAGGTCTGCGTCCAGCTGTCTCCCCAGTCGCTGGAAGTCCAGATTCTACCGCCATTACTACACATCAGAAGTTTGCTTTTTTGTCGAAATATCCAGTAGCTGGCACTACTGACCGCGAGGGTAGGGGTAGACAATACGGTCCAATGTTGTCCAAAATCGGTGGTTCGGTGCAACTTGTCATCGTTGTCCGCAAATACGATGGTGTCTCCCTGCGCAACCCAGCCATAAATGGGAAAGGGATAGCCAGTATATGGATTTGGCAGGGTTAGGGTATCCCAATGCTGCCCCAAGTCATCTGAATAAAAGCTACCTTCCAAACCGACCACCCAAAGTCGTTGTTGTTGATAAAATAACTGTGGAAATTGTAAGGGTGGAATGGGTGCAGTGGGTATCCATGTACTGCGGTCAGGGGTGTACAGTATTTCACACGTGTATTTCCATGGTTCGGCACCTAGATGAAGGGTTCGCGTAAAACCACCCGGTCCGACAGGCAGCCAGGTGGGTGCCACATTACAATTGGCCTTCTCAACAAAGACAGGTCGCCAATCACGGCCTTCGGCTGAAATATTCAGGAACCCATTGTGCCTATTACTCAACAGCGAATCTCCCCAAAAGCCCAATGTATTTGCACCTTGCTGTGGCAACCCCCGGTGGAATGGCTGCCAGGTATTACCTCCATCCATGCTGTGGATAATCCCCTGCGCGTTGGAATAGAATAGTACATCGGTAGAGTCCATGACCAGCAGGTTGGCATTGGAATAAGTTAACTTCTCATCATGGCTGCGCAACAGTCTTTCCCAGTTGGTTTGGGTGTGGGTTGCTTTGTAAAGGCCATCGGAAGTGGCTGCGTAGAGGTACTGCTGCTTTTGTTGCAAACTATTTAGCCAGCAAAAGGGTAGTTGCTCGGCTTTCCAATCCGTATTTTCTGTTCTTTTCCAACGTACCGCATCGCTTGTGTACAGGTAAAAGGTGTCGAGTTCCCAAAAAAAGCCCTGTACACCAGCGGTACTCGATAAGCTGTCTGGAAGCGGCCACTCTATTGCATTGGTAAATTCCGGGTTGCTTGACCGCAGGAAATGCTCCTCCCGAAGCGCAAAAAACTCATCGTGCACCTGAAAATTGGCCTGTACTGCTGTAAAGTGCCAAGAGTGGCCTGCGTCCACACTATACCAGTATCTAGGGTTGTAAGGGCCGCCCTCTCCAACAATATTGAGTCGATAATAAAATACGGAGTCGCTCAACCCAATTAGATCTGGATTGTAATCAGGTAGTTGAAAAGGTGCCCCTGGTGCTGGATTTAAATTAAAGGTTATGCTAAATACGGTCTCTGCCTCGTTCCAGGTATGCTCGGTACGCAGGATTTGAAAGCGTCGATGGTAACCGGTCGGGTTAGAACCAATATTCTCCACCGTGGCCAGCAAACAGGCAGTACCACCGGTGTTGACCAATGTACCAAGAAAACGATTGGACAAAGCGGGTGACTGATCGTGCTGCCAAGTAGTGCCAGCGACATCACGCCGTTGCACATCCGGGACATTTCTCCGCAATAAATAATATTGGCTATCGGTTTTGCCACCCCAGTTTAGGTGTATTGGCAGCGGTAACGAATCCAGCGTTTCCGGCGTAGGAAGCGGGAGCAAGGTGATGGCCGACGTTTGTGCGCTTAGAAAACAGGAATTCCAAAACAAGAGGGCAATAAGGGGTAGCCAGGATTTCATCATGTTTTACCGCTGGTTAGCATGTTTTTATCATTTGGGTCAACAACAATGCCGGTTCTTTATCCCACCCGCAGCATCCTTTGAAACACCTGCCCACCCCCCTGCAACCGATAAGAATATACCCCCGCCGAAACAAACCAATCCGAAGGTTTAAAAAGGAAGGTATAACTCCCCTGGCTCTTGTATTCGTTCACCAGAGTGCGGATCGCGTGTCCAGCCTTGTCCAGCAGTTGCAGGCGCACCGGCCCGTTTTGCAGCATGGCATATTTGATCTCCACCACGCCCGGCAGCGGCGACGGGTTATGGCCCAACAGGGCGCATTTGCCGTTGTCGCCCAACGCGGGCGACGTCGCAGGTACCAGTCCGTTGATGGTAGTCTGAGGTTGCCCCATCACAAAGTTGACCAGTTCTGGTGAATTGCCCATCCAGTCTTGCAGCACGGTAGCATACACGGAGCGGAAATCCACGCTGAACTCCGGGTCGGTGTACGGATCGGGGTTGCTCAAATCTTGGTACTGACCCACAAACCCGTTCCCAATCTCGCCGCCAAACAGTAGCGCATGGGTACCCCAGCCGTGGTCGGTGCCAGAAGAACCATTTTCATAGATCGTACGACCAAACTCGGAGAAAGTAATGCCGAGCACTTTCTTTTCCAGTCCGCTCGCTCCGAAGGCAAGGTCGTCGTAGAAGGCCTTAACCGCCGTGGCCAACTGCTGGAGCAGCAACGGGTGGGCAGCGGGCTGGTCGGCGTGGGTATCGAAGCCGCCGATCTCGACCATGAAGACCCGTGTACCGAGGTTGCCCTTGATGAGCCGGGCGACGATGGCCATTTGCTCGGCCAGGTAGTTGTCGGCAGGGTATTCCACTTGGTTCTTGCCCCGTCCATAAGACACCTTGATCGTCTCGGCATAGCGGAAGGCCGAATTGGCGGTTTGACGCACGTAGGCCAGTTCCAGCTCGCGTGGGCTGCTGCCCAGCGTGGCGGTATCGTAGAGCTGGCCGGTCTGCGCAATCTGGTAGAACTCCTGCGGGCTGCTCACGGCGAGGGCCATATTGGCCTGATCGGCCTTGAAGACCAGATCGGTCTGTACGCCGATCTGCAACGCTGGCGGCACGGTGGGCGGTGCCTCCAGGAAAGCGGCGTACTCGTTGTCCAGAAAGCGGCCCATCCAGCCAGTGTTGACCACCGTCTCTGAGTCGCTGGCGGAAGCCACAATGTCGTAGGAGCGGAAGTGGCTGTAATTGGGTTCGGGATAGCCCACGTTGAAGATGACTTTCATCATGCCATCTTCCCATAGTGGTTGCAAGGCATTGGTAGTCAAGGGCATACCGTATTGGTTGCTCAGGCTCCACAGATTATTGTCGGGAATGGCGATGGTGGGTCGCAGGCCATAGTAGTACGGGTTTTGGCGTTCAATCACCGTGTTCAGGCCATCGTTGCCGCCATCCAACCGGATAAGCACCAAAATATGGTCGTTGCTACCGTTGGCCAGGGCCGCCATTAGGGGCGTGGGCTGGAAAGCCCGCAGCGGCAGGTTGCCCAGCATCAGGCTGCCCGCGCTGAGCAGACCGGACGCGGTGAGGAAGTCGCGGCGCGACCAGAGTTGGTGGTCGCGGGCATGGGCCTCGCTTTGTTCCAGGGTAGTGCCGGGACGGGATGGAATATGTTTTTCACACATAGTGCCAATTTGCTAATGTAGTCAATGTATTCAATTTGCTAATGCAATCAATGATTGGCTAAGCCGCTTGCGTGTACTCTACCTTTTGTCAGCCTGCCGGGAACCGTCCACTCGTAGGTTTGCCCGACGCGTGATACCCTCCATAGGGTGGACGGTTCCCGACAGAATGACAAAACGTGATTTGCACCGTAGAGCATCGAAAGGATGACAAAACGCGGTGTTCTGTCCACTTACACTCTCCGGTAAGCAGTCCCGATGGCCAGCAAAAGAAAGCCGATCAATAGCATCCAAAAACTGTAAGCAGATAATTCACCGATGCGGGCAAAGTGCGATAGAACGCCCAATCCACCGATGATGATAGCGGCCAGCCAAAGTCCCTGAGTAGGAGCGCTGGGTAAAAAACCTTTTCTTTTTGTCATGATGTTGTATATTGAAGTTGGTTTAGATTAATTCAGGTCAATTGAAATTCCGGCAGTCGAATCAAATAATATAACAGATTCACCATCTGGTAAGGGGCTTCGTCCCAGTAGAGACTCCACGAACCATCCTGATAGTAATTTTCTGGAATGCCCGATTTGAAATAGGCAAGGGCGGCTTGTTGGTGAACCGCCTCCAAGTTTTGTCCAATAAAAAACTCTACCAGTGCCTGGGTGACGACGCTTGGGTCTTGGCTGTCATTGGTCAGTGCTTGGGCCAGCGAGCGAAGATTCTCGCGCAGCGTTTCACTCTCTGTCAACAGATAAGCGGTAATAGAACCATAGTTCCAGCGGGTGGTGAGGGTGCTTTCGTTGATCCACTTGCGATGCCCCGGCCAGCCCGCCACGTTCGGTGGGTTGAATATATCCTGACCCAGTTCGTAGGACCAATAGCCGACCGCATCCCACCAGTCGTCCATGATCTCGGCAGCAGTAGCGTTGGCCATTTTAAAGATTGGCACCATACTTTCAAGGGGGTTCTTCAGCCGGGCGTTCAGGTGGCGTTCCTCAAAAAAATGCTCACTTTTGAAGAGCTGTTTCAGCATGGGCATCATCTCCCAATTGGCATCCTGGAAAGTAGCCGCAAGGCCTTCAATAACCTGATTATCAGGGACCTGATACACAAAATTTTTATAAATCTTAGTGGAAATAAAGCGCGACACCTGTTCGGCGCGCAAGGTAAAGATCAAGTTATGGGCAGCCGTGAAGCCGTAGTTGCCGGTCTGCCCAAAGATGGTTTTGGCACCGTTATCGTGCAAATTGGCATCGTAATAGGGGGGGGTACACGCGTACATATCGGCCTGCCAGCCGGTCATGGCCCGCGCCATGTCCACGATGTCCGCCTGGGTGTATCCATTGCTTTCGCCCATGGTAAAGAGTTCCATCAGTTCGCGGGCGTAGTTCTCGTTGGGCTCGCCAGCCACGTTTAGGTTGCCGTTCAGGTACACCAGCATGGCTGGGTTCTTGCCCATCTCGCGGACGAACGTGCGGAAGTTGCCAAACGCGTATTCGTGCAGCATGGAAAAATACCCCCACAAGTAGGCATTGCAATCGTAACTGTCCAGTTCGGTCACGAAATGGTTATGCCAAAACAGGGCAAATTTGGCGCGAACCCCCTCTTCCAGCATAGAGTTGAGCCAGCTGCGGCGCAGTTCAGCACGGTGCTTAAACTGGATGTCAAAAATGGGACTGGCCTCGTATTGGGCAGTGGTCCAGTCCGACCAATAGGGTGGGGTAGGCGGATTGAGCTGGGCGGCCGTATCGAGCAACTGGTCTACCAAATCGGAAGGCGACAGCTGCAATCCCTGCTGGATTTGGTCCAAAGAGGCACCAAAACCCAAGCGGCGGTACAGGTGGGCCACTCGCCGTGCGTTCCAGGGCTTGGCGGCAGAAGGCACGTAGGGATCGAGGGAGTCCGGCGGCAGGGCCGGAAAAGGAATGTGGGCTGTCGTAAGGGTGACCAGTTCGGGCATGGCTGCTGTTTGCGTGGGCAAGGATAAGGAAAAACCATCAGTGCGTTACAGGTTTTGCCGGGTAAAATAGTTTGGCGTACTTATTTCGCGGATGGAATGATGGAATAGTGGTGTATAAAATTGACACAGAGCCGAAAAATACCAATCTTTGCCGGGTAGAAATAATTTTATCATGAAAAAATGCTTCTTCCACCTGTTCCTCCTCCTTGGTTTGTCCGTATCCGCTATGGCCCAAAAAGTGCTGCCGCTTTACTCCGATAGTATTCCCAACGCTATTGCCAGCAAAGACGAAGAGGTAGAGGAGACGAAGGACGACGGAGTAGTTATCATCAGCAAAATTTCAAAACCCACTATCGCCGTTTATCTACCCGCCAAAAAAAGAGCTACCGGCACGGCGGTCATCATTTTTCCGGGAGGCGGCTATTGGGTAAACGCGTACCGGCACGAGGGCACGGACGTGGCTAAAAAATTTGCTGCCTTGGGCGTAACCGCTTTTGTGGTGAAGTACCGGATACCAAACGATGCGACCATGATCAGCCGCGAAATAGGCCCTTTGCAGGATGCCCAACAGGCTATAAAAATGGTCCGAGACCAAGCCGCCACCTGGGGAATCAACCCGCACCGGATTGGGGTGATGGGCTTTTCGGCTGGTGGCCACCTGGCCTCTACGGCCGGTACTCACTTTAGCCAAGCTTATATTACCAATGCTTCCCATACCTCTTTGCGGCCCGATTTTATGATCCTGATTTATCCGGTCATTAGTTTTCTCCCCGGTATTGGCCATGCGGGTTCCGCAGAACAACTGATCGGTAAGCAGCCAAGCCGAACAAAAATGGAAGCCTATTCCAATAATCTGCAAGTGACTGCTCAAACGCCGCCCACTTTTTTAGTGCATGCGTCGGATGATGATGTCGTAGGACCCTTAAACAGTACCTTGTTTTACGAGGCGTTGCTTAAAAATAAGGTACCCGCCGAGCTACATCTTTATCAAACTGGTGGGCATGGATTTGGAATGTATATAAAAGGCAGCCAGGAACGGTGGATGGAAAGATGTGGGAATTGGCTGGAAAAGAATGGCTGGTTGAAGAAACAATAGTGGCTTCTGCTCTACTTTTCCCT
>JAYUXG010000012.1:0-13001 GCA_043753125.1 Saprospirales bacterium
GTGGCCATTCATGTAAAAAACAAAAAGTGTGGAACTGGTTGCCCCACACTTTTTAGTGTATAACGATAATTTTTTGATAGTGTTTTTCGCATCGCAGAACACACTCAATCTTTTCACGACAAACGGAAACTGGCTGCGCCCAACAACCCCTGATCAGAATAGATGGCCACCACGTAGGTCCCCGATTTGAGGCGGTCATCAAACTTATAGTTGAACGACAGGCGCTGTACCTCTTCCAGTACAGCGGTTTTTACTTGCTGGGCAGTGATCTCAATGGGGCCGGTTGGGGGGTACACAGTAGCTTTGAGCAATCCTTCGCCGATGATGGCCGTACCATTTTCGTCGGTGATAACCAGGTATAATTTCTGGGCACCCTGGTAGTTAGTCGGCACGTTGGTCAAGTCAAAGCTGACATCAATGGTCCGTACCCTTCTGGCTTTGGTAGTCAGCTTATCCTTGCGACGTGTCGCGGTGACCCGGAAAGAGGAGGCTCTGAAGGTGGCGGACTGTGTCTTGCGGATTTGCTCCTCCAGCTGTTGCGCTAAACCCTCCACCTTGCCGCTGAGCGCAGTGTTCGAGCCTTTGAGGTCTGAGACTTCACTCGACAACCGTTTGTTTTCATCTTTCAGCCCGTCATTTTCGCCCTTTATAGCACTGATAATCGTTTCATATTCGATCTTTGTTCTGGCCAGCGTGTTCACCTGATCACGCAGTTCCTGAATGTCCTTGGCCGAGGCAAGCCGGATGTCCCGAATAATTCCCTCCTTTTGTTGAATGAGGGCAGCAGTGGTCGTTATCTTCCCGCTCAACGTCTCGTTTTCGGTGCGCAGGTCGGCATACGAATTGGACAAGCTGTCCAGGGATTGCCCGATACTAGACTTTGCTGTGGCCAGTTGGACTTTTTCCGTCTCCATTTTCTCGGCTTCCAACAGGTAGCTCCGCGATTTTTGCCAAAAGAAGTAGCCTAGAGCCGCCGAAAACACCAGTAAAGCAGCAATCACGATACCGTAGGTACGCGAGTTTTGGTTCTCGTTCATAATAAGTCTTGATGTGAAGATTGATAAGGCATGGACTGTACCGATGGATTCAGCCGCCGAACAAATTGTGATGACAGATTCATTTGCCGTTTGAAAGACGCAAAAATGCCGGTTGGCAAAAAATCGTGCCGATTTCACAAATTTTGCGCCGTTTTTGCCCCGGCAAGATAAAAAAGGGTCTGCGGCAATTTGCTGGAAACCAAGGAATACAATGACAAATTCTGGCCAAGCCACCATCTTTGCCCGCCAAATGCCGATTTGTGGTTACCTTTTTGGGTAAGCCAGCAGTGTCGGCCCACCATTGGTAGTGACCCACTTCATTTTTTTAAGATTATCATGAAAATTTAGTGAAGAAAATTTTGAATGAGTATTAAATAATTATAAGATGAAGCAATTTATTTTTTTAGTTTCCTTGCTGACCGCTGCCATTTCCATGCAGGCCCAACAGGATATTCCAGTGGTTGATAAAAAAAAGCATAAGATCGTTATCCAGCTCACCAGTGCCGACACCTTGGTCCACAAAGCCGTGGTCAGGCAAATCGGCAATATCCTGGAAGCCGCCCCCAACTCCAAAGTGGAAGTGATATGCCATAGTGCGGGCATCAGTTTCCTGCAAGCGGCGCAGACCAAGCAAGCGGCCAAGATCGCCGACTTGCAGGGCAAGGGTGTGGTCTTCATGGCCTGCGAAAACACCATGCGGGAACGCAAGATCAAGCGGGAGGAGTTATTGCCGCAAAGTGACACGGTCCCATCCGGGGTGATGGAAGTGGTGAAAAAACAGGAAAAGGGTTGGGCGTATTTGCGGGCAGGAATTTAAATAAATGGGCAAAAAGCAATTGGCAAAAGGCCCCGTAGTGTAGCCCACTTTGCTTATTCCCTTATTGCCCTTTGCTTATTGCCTCTCATTTCCTACCAATTCAACAAATCCCCCATCGCCACTGCCACCTGCTCCACCGAAAGAATCATCGCCTGTTCCAATACCGCGTTAAGCGGCACGGCGGGCATATTCACCGCGCCAATGGTGCGCACCGGCGCATCCAACCATTGAAAGCAATGCTCCCCGATGCGGGCGGCCAGGCTTTGAGCAAAGGTGTTGTGGACGGGTTCTTCGGTGACGACCAGCACCCGTCCGTGCCGCTCGGCGGCAGCAAACATGGCCCCTTCGTCCAACGGATACAGGGTGCGTAAGTCCAGCACCTCTACCCTACCCGGCCAATGCTCCTGGGCGGCATTCACAGCCCAGTGTACGCCCATGCCGTAGGTGATGACAGCCAGAGTGGTCTTTTGGTCTATAGTGTTTTGGTCCACTGCCAACGCTATCCGCGCCTGTCCAAAAGGAAGGCAGTAATCAGCATCCGGCTCCACGGTACGGGCGGCATCCGTGCCACGTACCTTGCTCCAATACAGACCTTTATGCTCCAGCATGACCACCGGATTAGGGTCATAATAGGCGGCTTTCAACAGTCCCTTCAAGTCGGCCCCGTTGCTGGGGTAAGCAATCTTAATGCCCCGGATATTGGTCAGCACGCTCTCCACGCTACTGCTGTGGTAAGGCCCGCCGCTCCCATAGGCCCCAATGGGGACGCGGATAATGCAACTGATCGGCCATTTGCCATTGGTTAAATAACAGCTGCGCGACAACTCAGTAAAAAGTTGGTTGAGGCCTGGCCAGATATAATCGGCGAACTGTACCTCCACGATGGGCTTCAAGCCAACCGCGCTCATACCCGCCGTGCTGCCGATGATGAAAGCCTCCTGAATGGGGGTGTTGAACACCCGGTGGTCACCGAATTTGTCGGCCAGTGTGGCCGCTTCGCGAAACACGCCGCCCAGCCGTCGGCCCACATCCTGGCCATACAATAGGCACTCGGGGTGCGCCCGCATCAGCTCTTCCACGGCAAACAGGGCGCTGTCCACCATGACCTTTGGTTCGCGGTTAGTCGGACTGCGTTGGCCAGTTTCCGTCTGGATGGGAGTCGGGGCAAAATCATGAGTCAGCAAATCCTCCGGGCGCGGGTCTTCGGCTTGTCTGGCCAATACAAAGTCCGCTTCTACCGTGGCCTTGGCATCCTCTTCAAGTTGTTGGATGACCGCTGCGGAGAAACCATTTTCCAGCATCCTTTTTTTGAGCAATGGAAACGGGTCGCGGCTGGTGTGTTCCTCCAGATCGTCGCGGTACCACTCCTTACGCACCCCCGAGGTGTGGTGGTTGAGCAGCGGCACCCGCACGTGGAGCAGAAAAGGACGGCGTTCCAGTCGAATGATTTGCAGAATATTTTGTACTGTCTGCCAACAGGCCACGATATCATTACCATCCATGCTGATGGCCTCTAAACCGGGAAAACCACGGGCGTATTCGGCGGCATTGGCCACGCGGGTCTCGGCGGCATTGGCGGAAATGTTCCAGCCGTTGTCCTGCACGAGGTAGAGGATGGGCAGTTTTTTTAGCACCGCCATCTGGAAGGCTTCGGCCACTTCGCCCTCGGTGACGGCCGCGTCACCTAAGGAACAGACCACCAATGGTTTAGGAGATGCCGATGTTGGAAAAATCGCCGTCGGCAAGTCCTTGGCGGCCAAGGCCGCTTCCATTTGTTCCTTATACCAAAAGCCTAAAGCGGCCCCCGTCGCAGGGATGACTTGCATCCCGGTGGCCGAGCTCTGGTGCGGTATTTTGGGCTTGTCGGCATCGCGCAGACTGGGGTGGCAGTAATAGGCACGGCCCCCGGAAAACGGGTCGTCGCGCTTGGCCAGCAATTGCAGCATCAGTTGATAAGGGCGCAACCCCATGCCGAGCAGCATACTGTCGTCGCGGTAATAAGGATAGACATAGTCCTGTGAGAGCAGCTGCATGCCTACTGCCAACTGGATGGCTTCGTGTCCGCGCGAGGTGGCGTGGACGTATTTGCTGACGAACTTGAAATTGGCTTCGTATAGCTCAGTCATGGCCTTGGCGGTGGCCATGAGTCGGAAGGCTTTTTGCAGTATCGCGGGGTCAACATACTCGGATTTCAGGGATGCTTTTGGCCTCGTCGTGGTGGTGGACATCATCGATGTTTGATTTGAGCAATGGCGGCAAAGGTACATGGGTTTTGACGCACGACGGACTTGGAAATCCATCGTACAGGCCACCGCCTAACGACTTGTTAAACCCAACAATTAGTTTAATATTATTTGCATTTTTCTTGTTTTTGGTTTAATTTTGTAGCAAATCAAAAGGGGGCAAACAGCCATGAGCAAGTTCAAATTCAATCGTTCGGAAGTGATGAAACTGGCTTGGGCAATCCGCCGAAAAAACCCGGCCGCTGGTCTGGCCCATTGTCAGGTAGCGGCTTGGAAAGTGCTGTTGTTGCAACAAGCCCTGCGCAAGGGGTCGGTGCGCTTCACTTTTCAAAAACGTAACGGAGAAGTGCGCCGGGCCATCGGTACGCTGAAGCCGGATATGTTTATCCAGCCGCCTAAAAGCACGGATGTGAGCACCCAGCTAATCCTCGTTCGATATTACGATATGGAGAAGAACGCTATTCGTTCCTTCCGAGCTGACCAGATTCTGCAAGTAGCCGCATAAACAGATATGATCCGGGACAACCTATTAGCATCCTACCAATGGCTACAATCCAATACGCCCCAAAATGTAATTATGGGCGATGACTTGGACGGTGGACTAGCCACGCTGCTATATTTATCAAAAAACCCGGCTGCGAAATTGGTAGGCATCTATACGGGCTATACAAAACTATACTATAATGCCGCTTTATCCATAGATGATTTAAAAAACGCCATTTATCTGGATTTGGACATTTGCCAACCCCAATGCAGATCACTTGGACACCATATTATCCGGATAAATCCCGACAATAAATTATCTGGTTTTGCTTCCAGTTGCAACCTCAACGAATTAGAACACCGCTTCATCACCAATAAATACACTGGTAAATATCCACTCGGTACCATCCATTTTTTGATGTGGCTGTATCAGGTGCCGATGCCGAGCCATCGACTTACCGAGCAATTGATCTGGCTGGCTGATTCCAGTTTCATCAATGGCCAATCCCATAGGTTCAGGATCAACGTGGGCGATTGGGTCCATAATTTGATGCCGTGGGCCCCCTTGCAACATTCTTTCCAGCATCTCGATACTCTTGTCTTTGAACAGGAAATGCAGCATTTACAAAACAGGATGCGGGCCAGTGGCCTCAACAAAGGGAATGGTCAGGTAAAATCCAGGCAGCTCCAACTGACGGGTTTTCAGTGCCAGCCCAATGGCAACGAAAGCGCAGCTCAGATGTCGCAGTATATGCTGCGTTTATTACGGGTTTTATCCAAAGTCACTGGCTGGCAACTGGATGAGGAGCAATTGGATATTTCCAATTTGCACTTAATAACCGGTAGCCGGAACAATGGAAGTATAGCGGCCGTTGGCAACTCTCTTGATGACTTTTTGCTCCATAACCGTGTCTTTTCTTATGTTTTTCCTTTTAAGGACAGCATAAACTATACGGTTGGTATTTTCTAGTGTCCCACGCAGTTAGAGCAGTCGCGCAAGGAGTCCTTTCGTTGGCTAAATTAGTCCAATGTCCATTGTAAAAATATCCGGCAATCCGTTTCAGGTTTACTTTTTCGGAAAAGCCAGCGCAATCTCAAGATTGTACGTGGTGCCAGGTGCCAGCACAAATCCCGACTGCTCAAAAGAAGCCAGGCCGGTCACCTGCACCCGTACGGAGTAGGTATCCGGGGCGATGGTCAGGGCACAGGCACCGTAGGCACCGGTTACTTTGCCGTACATCCGCACGGGCAACTCGCGGCGCAGTAATACGGTCGCGCCCATCACGGGTTCGCCGTCGTTGGATTCGCGCACCAACACATTCATGACTACGTGCTTAGGCTCAGCGGCACCGCTGGCAGCGAAGCGTATTACATGACTGGTATTTGTGCTGTCAACCAACGCGCCGTTTTTAGGCGTAGTCTGTGCAAAAGTAGTGGAGGAAAAGAGTAGCCATAGGCTACCACTCAAAAGGAGCAATCGGTGTAGAAACATGGCGGGTAGTGATTAAAAAATCAGGTTTTGGTATGGAAATAAACGGATTGAGAGGGGTCGAAAAGAAAATAAAGAAAGTTTAGAGGGGTTTGGAAGTCTGATAGCGGTTTGATAATCATCAACTTAATTAAAATCTGGCCACCAGCGCAAAGGGCTTTTTTACGCGCTTCGTCTCCCCACTGGGCGAAAATAATTCGATGTATAAAATGTAGATGCCGGGCCGGACCCGCTGACCATCGTCCGTATCGCCGTCCCAGCGCAGTGCGCCCTGGCTGCCAATCAATTGTTGGCGCACTAGGCGTTTGATGGGTACGCCATCCGAGTCGAAAATGGTCGTGGTGGCCACGAAACCGGCATCGGGCAGGGCGTACCGAATGTCCAAAAAGTCCTCTAACCCATCATTATCCGGTGAGAGACGGTCCACCGCCAGCGTCACCAAGTCGCCGCTCGGATCGACGTTGGCCAGTCGCTGCGAGTTCGGTTGGGTAGGTGTACCTGCGCCACCGCCCGTGGTAGGCCTAGCCGCCGAAGTCCAGTTGGCTGCCAGGTTGGTCGGTTGGTCGGGGCTAATGCGTTCGAGGGCCACACCCTCTTTTTCGCTGGTGGTCAGCAAGGCATTGTGCCAGTCTTCCGTGTAGTCTAGCCTGTCCACTGTCACCAAGGAAGTGTTTTTAGTCCAGAAGAGACTTAGGTTATCCTCTTGATCGTCCAGCGAGGGTAAACTATTTTGGTAATTGGCATTTACGTCTACATTGGCAAAACGGCTGGCGACATCAGCGCGACTGGTGCTGAACACTGCGTAGTCACCCGGCAGAAAAAGACGATCCGTAACCACCAACTCTATGTCCGCCACTCCATTGGAAATGCTGGACAGCGCAAATTCCGACCAGTTAAATATTTTTTGGCTGCGGTTGTAAAACTCCACGTATCGGCTGCCACCACTGACTGGGTTGAACAGAATTTCATTGATCACAATATCCTGAAAGTCAGGCTTTTCCGGCAACCCAAGCACGGCACTGCTGCTTGCTCCCACCATGTTACCGTTACAATCTTCCACGGCGGAGGTCACTTGCAGGGTGTACGGGGTGCCGGTCTGCAAAGGCTCGTCCAGCGTGAGTGTTACGGTGGTCCGGTCGCCCGGCGTGAGCGTAGCGGCACTCACGCTGCGGGTGGGCGTAAGTTGATAGGCACTGGGGTTTTCGGCAGCCATTTGATCGAGACCCTCCGAAAAAGTCAGGCGGATGGACGTGGGGCCGATGGGGAATGCAGTCAACAAAGTTGGGGCGGTCTGATCGGCAGTGGTTTGCAGACTGACATTTGGCTGGCCGGGTGTGCCGCCGGGCAAGGCCGGAGCGGATTGCCAGTTTTCGCCGCCGAGGCAGGGGATGTTTGGGTTGATGCGCTCCAACGTCCAGCCACCGTCTTTTTTGACCGATTCCGTATGCCAATCGATGGAATAGGCGACCCGGTCAACGACGGTGCCGGTCGCCGTACTCACCGTCAGTAAGTCGCCGTCGTTGTTGAGCGATGGAAAACCAGTGATGCCTAACACGTTGGGAATCAAAGTCTTCAACACTGTGGCATTCGCGGTAGTAGCCAGCACAACGTAGGTTTGCGGCTCCAACAAATAGGCAGGCAGGGGTTGTGGAGTGCCGCCATCGTCGAAGCGCAGCCCGCTGAGATCAAGGGTCTTGGTGGAACGGTTGTAGATTTCCACCCATTCCACTTCGGGCAGCCCCGCCGATGGGGTCGGATCGGCCATGATCTCGTTGATGAGCAGGTCGAATTCAGCGGCGGTGGCAATTTGCACAAATTGAAAATTGGCCGTTTGGGCCACCATTACGTTACCCGTAGTATCTTGTACGCCAGTTACTTGCAGGGTGTGGGTACCCGTGGCCAAGGCAACATTGGGGGAAAGATAAACGGTTCGTTGATCGGCCGCCAAGATCGCCGAGCCGGGCTGCCCTACCCCATTGCTGATACTATAGTTGGCTGCATTGTTGGCCGACGTGGGGTCAAGGGGTTCGCTAAAAACGACCTTTACCGAGGCGGCACTTTCGGCCTGCACCAACACTATTGTCGGCGGCTGGGTGTCGGGCACATCGGGCAAAATGGAAATATCGTCAAAGAAAAATTTGTCGGTCCGCGTCGCGGAATACAGGGCATAAAAGCCGAAAAAACGGTTCGGGCTACCGCCATAAGTGGCGTCCAGCACAATGTTTTGCAACTGCAAGGCGGTTTGTCCGGTAGCGGCCTCTATGGTCCAAGTACCTGATTTAGCACGGGTTACGCGCAATTGAATATCCACGGGGTCGGTGCCGCCCAAGCCTGCTTGGCCCGTGGCGAGTAAAGTCTTGGTGCTGCCATCCTGCCGGAAAAAACGTAGCGCATCCAGGCTACCGTTTTCGCCGATCTCCAGGAAATAGCCGTTGGCGGTCGCCAGGTCGGCTTGGTCGGCCAGCAGGTAGATGCGCAGCAGATTGGAGGTGGACGGCGCGAAGGCCAGGCGAAAGCGCAGGTCCCAGACCGTGCTATCGGGAATATTGCCCGCCACGGCCAGCGTGGAACTACCGGCAGCGGGGGCCATTAATTGCAGTTCGCCAGCCGCGTTGACCACAAAATTGGCCACATCGCCCTGCCAGGTGGGGTTTTGGGTGAAATCGCCATCGGAGAAATTATCGGTGATTTGGCCGGAGGCCGAAAGGCTAAGAAACGCGAGCGAAACCAAAAGGAAACGGGCAAATGTCATGCAGTCGGGACGGTTTGGTTGGCGGAAGGTACGGAGTTGGCTGGTTTTGCCGAGGTTTGTGGCCGAAAATTGCGGTTTTTCCTAACCGTAGGTTCTAAGACTACCAGGTTCGACTATATTTTCAGGATTTTGATTGGTCAAACGTTCCACTTTGCGTTTTGTCATTTCCGAAAAATCGGGACAGGCTCTGTCGGGAAACGCGCACCTTTTACCGCAGTCAGTCCAGTGAATTTGCCCTATACCCACTATTCCAAACCAATCGCCATGTTCCAATACCCCATTCCCTCCGTCAAAAAATTCCTGGGTCTGTCTTTTGCGCTGTCCATAACGACGGGTCTGCTTTTTATTTTTTCCTGCCAAAACCCAACTGACGAAAATGCTCTACAGGTCGTGCTGCCGCAAACTGCGCTCCGCGACGCACCCGGCGAAAAAGGTCGGGAAATTCGCACCTTACAGGCACAAGACAAACTGGTAGATTTGGGCAAGGTGAGCCGTTTTGAGACCCAACTTCGCTTGGAGGGCCAAAGTTTGATTGCGCCCTGGCTACAAGTACGAACGGCGGAAGGAGAAACGGGATGGGTGTTTTCGGGGGCGGTGCTGCCCGTACCACCCCAAAACAGTTGGTTGTTGAAAAAGCGGATGGCCTGCTACTTTGGCCCCGATCTGTCCGCCCGGCGCGATCGCTGGCTGGCTATGCGGGACACACTCGGCACCGAAGCGGGGTTTGCTCTGTTTTACCGGGAGGCGGTGGCCCTGCGCGACACATTCACTTATCACCTGGCGCACCGGGCTGAACCCAATGCCACTGAAATGCAACCTAGCTTTTATTGGCTGCGGGAGGCATTGCCGGGTTTCGTATACCAGCGGATAGCACAAGGCACGCGACCTTATTTGTTTACTGATTATCGTTTATTTCAAGCCCTGGCTGCCCGCACTACCGGCAAGCAGGACGATGCACTGCTTGCCACTTATTTAGCCGCCTACCCTACCGACAGTATTGAATCCGTTGCACCCATTTGGGCAACACAAATATCAGATAATGAAATAGTTAGCCAACTTGGACAAGGTAACCACTGGCAAATGTTACAAAAAATCGATGTTGCCTTAAGTCGAACCGACTTACTGTTTCGACCAGAATTACTAGATTTGAAAGAAGATCTTTTAGAAGATATATTGGGGAAAAGTGTTGGTTATTGGCAACCAGCAGAGAAAATTTTGGCTGAGTTAAATAAAATTATCGGAAGCAGTTTAAGCAGCTTGACGGAGGCTGATCGAGCGACATTGCAGACCCGGTTAGGGATGTTTCAGGAACCGGTAGCAAACGGTTTGCAGGTGAATTTGCGGGCAGGGGAATGATTGTTCAATAATGCCTTTAAATTCGCCGCTTCAAGTACGACTGAACCCTGTTCGGCCAGCCCGAACGCGCGTCTTCGGTCTATAAAGTTGACTTAAAAAAACATCGCATGGATAAAATGATCGCCCGCTTCCCCGAGCAACTGTCGGAAGCCCTGGCCCTGGCCCAACATGTCCACTTGAAAAAACACGCCGCCCCGCTCCGCTCCGTTTTTATCTCCGGTCTGGGTGGCAGCGGCATCGGCGGCAGTTTTGTGCAGGAATTCGTCCGCCCACTGTGCAAGCTACCCGTGGTAGTCAGCAAGGGCTACCAAGCCCCGGGCTGGATCAACAAACACACCCTCGCCATTTGTTCCTCCTACAGCGGCAACACCGAGGAGACGCTCAGTACGTTGGAGCAACTGCTGGACAGCGGCGCGCAGGTGGTCTGCATCGCCTCGGGCGGACGGCTGCTCGAGATCGCCAAACAACGTGGTCTCGACTACGTGCAGGTGCCGGGTGGCTGGAGCAGCCCACGGGCCTGCCTGGGATTTTCGGTCGTGGCCCAACTGACAGTGTTCCGTGCAGCCAAACTCATCCCGCTCAAACTACTGACCCAGGTAGCGGCTGCCCAAAAAATGCTGGCCCGCGACCAGACCGCCATCCAAAAAAGTGCGCGCAAACTAGCCGCTTCGCTGCTGGGCAAGACCCCCGTCGTGTATGCCGCCGACCATAACGAAGCCGTGGCCGTCCGCTGGCGGCAGCAGATCAACGAAAACGCCAAACTGCTCGCGTGGCACCACGTGATGCCCGAAATGAACCACAACGAACTGGTTGGCTGGCGCGACAATCGTCCCGACGTGGCAGTGGTCTGGCTGCGCAATAAAGACGACTACCAACGCACCAGCATTCGTATGGACCTGACCAAAGAAATCATTGCCGAGTCTGCCGGGTCGTCCATTGAGGTGTGGTCGAAAGGTAAATCGCCCATCGAAAAAGCATTCTACCTGGTACACTTGGGCGATTGGATGTCGTTCTATTTGGCGGAATTACGCCAGGTAGACCCCGTGGAGATTAAGGTGATCGATTATTTGAAAGGGGAATTGGCGAAGGTGTGAATTATTCTTCCTATTTTTGAAGGCAAATCAAAACAACCATAATTATGTCAACTGCTGCATCGCTGATTCAGGAACTAATGCCTGGGATTCCAGCTGAGCAAAGGCCACCACTTCGCAAAAAGCGGTCCATTCCCGCATATCTGATCCGGCAAACGATTGATGGCGTACCCTTTTACTATCGTGGATTTGGTGATCGAGGTGGATGTGAACGTGGAGTTACCCGGCAAGACCCAAGACCTTTTTGAAGAATTTGTGCTGCGCAAAGTTCGTCGCCTATTCGAGTTCGGCACCGAGCGCGCTGTTTGGGTCTTTTCAAAAAGCAAAACCGTTATTATTGCATCGCCTGGTGGCCATTGGGATGTCCAAGACTGGGATAAAGACCTCGAACTTTGGCCCGGCATCTCTACCAACATTGTCCGCCATCTGCAAAGAGAAGGCATTAATATCTATTAATCTTCAATCTTCAATAATGTCCGCTGTCCGCTTTGATCCCTCCCCTGCCGCTCCCTTCCTCCAGGCCACCGAATGGATGGCCATTGAGTCGCAAGTCGCCAATGCCGCCCAACTGCTGCACAGCCGCCAAGGGCCGGGTGGCGACTACCTGGGCTGGCTGGCCTGGCCGACCGCCTTCGACCGCGAGGAACTGGCAAAAATCAAAGACGCCGCCCAGGCCATCCGGCAGCAAAGCGACGTGCTGGTGGTGATCGGCATTGGCGGCTCCTATTTGGGGGCCAAGGCGGCCATCGAGTTTTGCCAGCATAGTTTCTATAACCAGTTGCCGAAAGAGCAGCGGCAGGGGCCAGAGGTTTATTTCGCCGGCACCAACCTTTCCGGCACCTATCTGCAACATTTACAGGAGGTGATCGGTGATCGCGATTTTTCGGTAAATGTGATTTCCAAGTCCGGCACCACGACCGAACCAGCCATCGCGTTTCGTATTTTCAAGAAAAAACTGGAAACTAAATACGGAAAAGAAGGTGCACGTAGCCGCATCTACGCCACCACAGACAAAACGAAGGGAGCCTTGAAAACACTGGCGACCAAGGAAGGCTACACCACTTTTGTAGTACCCGACAACGTGGGCGGCCGCTATTCGGTGCTGACGGCGGTCGGCCTGCTGCCCATCGCGGCGGCGGGCATCGATGTGGATGCCCTGATGCAAGGCGCGGCGGACGGGGCGCAACTGGCCAGCACGCCGTTTGCCGAAAACGACTGCTATCGCTATGCCGCTGCCCGCAATATGCTGCACCGCAAGGGCAAGGACATCGAAATATTGGTGAACTACGAACCACGTTGCCACTACTTCGCCGAATGGTGGAAACAACTTTTTGGCGAGAGCGAGGGCAAGAACGGGAAAGGCATTTTTCCGGCAGCCGTGGACTTTACCAGTGATCTGCATTCCATGGGCCAGTACATCCAGGATGGTCGGCGCAACCTGTTCGAGACCGTGCTGGAGATTGAAACGCCGGACATCGACCTGACCCTTGAAAGCGAGACGGAGGACTCCGACGACTTGAATTATCTGGCCGGCAAGACGCTGGACTATGTGAACAAGAAGGCCGCCGAAGGCACCCGTATGGCCCACACCGATGGCGGCGTACCCAATTTAACAATCAACATCCCCGCCGCGACGCCCTACTACTTGGGCCAGTTGTTTTACTTTTTTGAGAAAGCCTGCGCAATCAGTGGTTACTTATTGGCGGTCAATCCTTTCGACCAACAAGGGGTAG
>JAYUXG010000013.1:0-2189 GCA_043753125.1 Saprospirales bacterium
CTCGTCCATGCCGGTCGTTGCTCGCCATTCCCGCTCGTTCTTGGGGTAAGTAAAATCTTCCATGAGCATTTTTTGACCCAAATCTATGAAAACCTGCTATTTTCACCGCAACAAGTCTAATAAGGTAAGAAATTCCTCTTGGTTCCTTTTACCATGTCCTATGGTGTAAAGCGGCTTCTTTTCCATGCATCAAGTTTGCTGTTTTATCCTTGTTTGTTATCTTAAAAATGAGACCTAAGGTATATGCTTGGCTCAATTATACCCTTTTCAGACTAAGGCGATTCCATTTACTGATTAAATTACTGCAATTAAAAATTAACATTTAGTAGAGAATAAGCGTGAAATTCTATCCGTAAAATTAAGTATTAACGGCCATCAACTGTCATGCTCACTATTCTGTCCGCAATATATGAATATAAGGGTAGATAAAATAACGATGTTTTCACATGACTTACTGGGAACCATACAGAGATAGACGCCTCACATGATAGAACCTACCCATCCCCCTAAGTTTCTTCCTACCCTTCACCCGCCCCACCACGCATTTAGTCCGAAATCCTACCCTCCCCATTCTTTATAGCCCCAAAATTCGTACTTATGCCCGGTAAAATTAAAATACATGAAAAGATTATTTCCCCTGTCGCTCTTTTTGCTGGCAACCCTCTGCCTATTTTCCCAAAAATCCGACCCGCCGAAATGGGACGTGAACGACCCCACCAAAGCGGGTAAAGTGCCCTACCAAGAAGTGGCTTTTACCGCTACAGAAGGCACCTGGATGTGCCTCGACGTGAGTCCCGATGGCAAAACCATTGCTTTCGATCTGCTCGGCGATCTGTACACCATGCCCATCACGGGCGGGCCAGCCACCTGTATGCGCTCTGGATTGGCCTGGGAGGTGCAGCCACGTTTTTCGCCCGATGGCCAGCAACTCCTTTTCACCAGCGATGCGGGCGGTGGTGACAATATCTGGGTGATGCAGGCGGACGGCACCAAGGCCCGGCAAGTGACCAAAGAAAATTTCCGGCTATTAAACAATGCCACCTGGATGCCGGACGGACAGTATTTGGTGGCTCGCAAGCACTTCACCAACACCCGTTCGCTGGGCGCGGGCGAGCTGTGGATGTACCACCGCAGCGGCGGCGAAGGCATCCAACTGACCAAGCGCAAAAATGACCAGCAGGATGTGAATGAGCCTTCCGTCAGCCCCGATGGCCGCTACGTGTATTTCAGCGAGGATATGTATCCCGGTGGTTTTTTCCAGTACAACAAAGACCCAAACAAACAGATTTTTGCCATCCGTCGCTACGACCGCGAGGAGGGCAAGGTGGAGGACGTGACCGGCGGTTCGGGTGGGGCTTGTCGTCCGCAAATTTCGTATGATGGCCGATGGCTCGCTTTCATCCGGCGCGTAGAAACCAAAACCGTGCTGCACGTGCGCAACGTGGAGACTGGCGAGGAATACCCAATTTATGATGGTCTGGACAAAGACCAGCAGGAGGCGTGGAGTACATTCGGCTGTTATCCCGGCTTTGCGTGGATGCCTGACGGAAAGACGATTGTGATCTGGGCGGGCGGCGGTATCAAGACCATTCCCGTACTGGCGGGTTCAGCCGCCGATCAGAAGACACCAAAAACGGTGGCTGAACCCGCCGGTACGATTCCTTTCACCTGTCAGGTAAAAACCAAAGTTGCTGAGACACTGCACTTTGACAATCAGGTGTTTGAAGAGAAATTCACCGCCCATGCCATTCGCCAGGCAAGAACCAGCCCAGATAGTAAGAGGTTGATTTTCAATGCTGCTGGCCGCCTGTATTTTAGAACAATGCCTAATGGCGTTGCCCGCCGGATATACAATTCTGACCGTATCGAAGCGGAACCTTCTTTTTCCAATGACGGCAGTAAGATTGTTTTCGTCACTTGGGAGGATAGTAAAATGGGTTCAATTTATATACAGGAGTGGCAAAAAATCCAGCCGGGTGGACTAAGTGTTGCGTCTGCATTAAAATTGCCCAAAGGTATTTATCGCACACCCTCTTTCTCTCCCGATGGCAAAATGATTGTTTTCCGAAAGCAAGACGGCGACGACGAACTAGGCTTTGTCCACACCCAAAAACCGGGCATTTACACAGTGAATGCGGACGGCTCGAATCTGAAATTCGTGACGGAGCAAGGCGAGAATCCCCGCTTTT
>JAYUXG010000014.1:0-12965 GCA_043753125.1 Saprospirales bacterium
GATCTGGTCGGCATCAGTGCCGAGCAAATATCCGGCCCCTACGGCCAGGCCACGTTGAAGTTCGGTTTCTCATGGGGCCGCTACCACAAGCGTCCGCAGCCAACCAAAAAGAAATATGAAGAATAAGTTTCTTGGTCGGCCTATAACAAACTTCCCTGCTTTTGGCGTGCTGTGCCAGCATTAAGTATTTTGGGTAAAAATTAAAATCACCTCAAAAAATTAATAACCAACGGTTTAATATCTAATAATCAGCCAACCAATCAACTAATTAACCATCAGCTACTTCGCCACGGCCGCCCGGTATATCCGGGTGGCCGTGCTGCGTTTACAGACAGGCTTCATATTGGCACCTATTTGCTTGAATTTACCCACGCTGGGAAGCGGATCGGGGTGGCAAAATGGGTGGTGCAGTGATGGTTGGTTGGCATACTTATTTGGGCAACTCAATGATTTGTGTTATAGTGGAATAGCCGGAGAAGTTGCCGTACCCATTGACGACATTGTTGAACACGGCATCCGGTTCACTCAAGGGCAGGTTGCTGCCTTGTCGGGCGACTGAAAGGTGGTAACGATAAAATTCCTCCGACAAAGTAAGCCACTCGACGTACAGGCGCACTGGGTATTGCTCTTCTGCGGGCTTGAAAGGAATGAGCACGTCCAAATGTAGCGCACGCTGGCCGTCGCTCCAGTACTTTTCGTTGACCAAGACCACGTTTTCGGGGATGTTGTGCAGCAGCGAAAGCGTACGTCCATCCGCTGCGAAATAGGCCTGCTGCCGTTCAATGGTAAAGCCACCCGCATCGATATCGCTGGTCAAATTGAAGGCAAAATAGGGGCGTTCGGAAAACTCACTGACCGGCGGAGCAGCCAGCTGCAAGACGAGCGGGATACGCAATTGCTGGTGGCCATCGCTGAGGTTTTCAGTGGTGATCTCGCTTTGATTGATGCTAATAGGCTTTATATCAAGGTGCTTCGGCACCGAGCTGGTGGCGGAGGTAAGTGGGTAGCCTCCGATTTGGACATTCAAGGTGTACTCCACATTGGCCTCCGCTGGCTTTTTACCCTTCCAATAGATGCCCTCCGAGGTGGTCTGGCGAAACAACCGGGCATACAATTCGCCTTCCTTGGCTATGGTCACGTTAGCGTCGGCAGGCGCCTGCACCTCGCCGGGATCGTAGATCGGCTGAGTGAGCGTGACCCGCACCTGAAAAGTGTCGTTGGTCGTAAACTTGCCTACTGCCACGATCTTGGACGGCTCCTCCGGCAAAACGACAATAACCTCACGGGCGCAACGCAACGCCAGCAAACCGATTATCAGCAGTATATTGATTAAAAACAAGCGCGACATAGCAGACTATTGGAATATTTATTCACCATTTTAATTCGTAACGAAAGACCGGCAAAACCGGCAACAAGGTAAACTGAATGGCCGAGCCTTTCACACCACCGCCCGCATTGACGTATAAATAGAACGGATTGGCCCGGTTATACGCGTTGTAGGCACCGATCTGAAAACTGTGTTCCAGACCACCCCGCGAAAAGTGCGCGTGCAGGGCCACGTCCAGGCGGTGATAATTGGGCAGCCGATAACCGTTCACTTCGGTATAGACAAAGACATCGCGCTCTAAGTCGCTACCGGGCGTGCGATGCACAAATTTTACCCCGGCCAGCGTAATGGGGTTGCCAGTGGCAAAACTCCACACCAGGTCGGCATCCAGCCAACGGTACACGCGCTGCTGTAGGGTCACTTTCAGGTCGTGCCGCCGGTCAAAGCGGAAGGGGAACGGACGACCGGAATTAACCTCGGGAAACTGTCGCATCGCCCGCGAAAGGGTATAGCCCACTGAACCAGTGATGGAGCCAGAGGTCTTTTTCACCAGCCACTCCAGGCCCTGGCTGCTGCCGCTGCCCGTCGCCACCCGGTCTTCCCAACCGCTGGCATCTTCTGCGCCGCCAGTGAACAAGGCATCATTGGCCGACAAGAAGGTCAGTACAAGGTCCAGGCTTTTGTAGTAGCCCTCTACCTGCCAACTCCATCCCTTGCGTCGTCCGCCCACCCCTGCTGATACCTGGAGTACTTGTTCGGGCGGCACCTTGCGCGTGGAAGGCACCCACAATTCAAAGGGCAGGCTGATATTGAAAGAGCCAATCTGATGCAAATACTGCGTAGTACGGTGATAACCAAGCCATTGGCTCCAGCCACGTATGCCGTCGTGCTGCACCCGCAGTCGCGGCAGCAGGGCGCGGTAGGTCACGGTGTTAGCTTGGAAGACCGAGGCGTTAAAACCGGCCTCAATGCGCCAATGGGCAATGGGTTTTATTTCCGCGTCGAAATAGGCTTCCGCTTCCACGGCGGCCAAGTGTTGGTTGTTGAGCAATAAATTGGCGAGGGAATCAATGGCATTGGGGGACTGACCGGGTTGCAGGAAGTTGACCGATAGGGTGCCCGGCTGAAAATTATGCTGGGTGAAAGACGCCCCCCAACGCATCGTCATACGGTCGGAAGTAAAATAGGTGAAGTCGGTCTTGCCGGACCAATCGCCGATGTAAGTGCGGTAAAATTGCGCATAATCGGCCAGCACCAGCGGGCGGCCAGACGGCGTGAGCAGGGAAGAAGCAAAGGCCAGGCGACTTTGGTAAAAGAATCGGCTGTAGCGCAACGTGGTGTTGGTGAACAGGTTGCTGCGCAACACATGATTCCAGCGCAGGGCGGCGATCATGTTCCCCCAGTCGGAATACAGGTTGTATTGATCGGTCAACGCACCTTCCGTACTGACGGATTTTTGCTCAAACGGATTTTGGAACTTGTCACCACCATAATAGTAGCTAAAATATAAGCGGTCTTTGGGCGAGATGACGTAGTTGAACTTGGCATTGAGGTCATAGAACCGATAACTGGCCTGATCGCCCGAAAAGGTGAGCAGATCGCCCCTCTTGCTGAAAAAGTTGACCCACGGATCAAAATAAGTACCGCGAATGCCGACTAGAAAGGACACCTTATCCGGCACAATCGGTCCCTCGGCGGTCAAAGAAGCGGCGAACAGGCCCACTGATGCATTGGCGTGGAACCGGTGCAGGTTGCCTTCGCGGGTGCGCACATCCAGTACCGACGAAGCGCGGCCTCCGTAGCGGGCCGGGAAGTCGCCTTTCCACAGCCTCACATTGCTAATGGTGTTGGGGTTGAAGATAGAAAACAGGCCGAGGGAGTGGCTGGGATTGTACACTGGCACATCGTCCAGCAACACCAGGTTTTGATCGGCATTGCCACCGCGCACGTGCAGGCCGCCGAGGCCGTCCACCCCCGTTTGTACCCCCGTCTGTAAGGCCGTTTGGCGCAGCAAGTCCTTTTCCCCGCCGGGCATGGGGGCAGCAAGCAGATCGCGTGGGTGGATGTAGCCGGGGCTCCCCAGCGTACGATATTCCAGGCTGTCGGTCAAGGTCGGCGTCACTGTCACTTCAGGTAGGGTCAGATCGGCGTGCAGTTTGATGATTAGCAGACGATTGGCATCTAACGAAAACGATATGGTTTGCGACTGATAGCCCACCATACTCACGCGCAGCCGCGATTCCCCTTCTTCGGCCCGGCCACTGAAAAACCCGAATTCGTTGGTGATCGCCCCACCATCTCTACTATCCAATATCCGCAACGTAGCACCGATGAGGCGTTCTCCCGATGCAGCGTCCTGCACGTAGCCGCTCCAGGTGTACTTCTGGGCTTTTCGAAAAAAAACAATTTGATGGTCAATGACCTTGAAGGACACGTGAGCGCATGCGCTGATCCGTTCTACCAAACTCGGCAGGGATTCTTGATGCGCCTGGGTGGTGGCGGCGGGGCAGTGTTGAAAAAAGCGGCTATTGAAAACGATATTGATACCAGTCTGGCGACTGAGCTGCACTAAGGCATCGGCAGGCAGGCATTGTTGGCAGTCAAAATTCACGGCGGGCCATACAGGTTGCTGCGCGGCCAAAGGGCACAGCACTATCCAGAACATAAAAAAAGAAAAGCCCTTCACCCGCATCGCCGTAGAATGGGATAACATTGGCGCAAGTTATGGCCTCCACCGCAGATACTAGGCGGCCAGGGATGAAAATCTTGTTTATTGGCAAGTGCCTCCTACAAGCTCGTATTGGCCTGTAGTGGTGTGGAGGACTCGCAAATGATAGGTCAGGCTGAGGGTTTGTAGCACCTTGTCGATAGGCTGATTGGTAAGTGGTGCGGTATGCGGACAACCGTGCAACGCGGCGTTGCGCAGCACTATTTTCACCTGATAATATTGTTCCAGCTCATTCAGTGCCGTAGCTAAGGGGGTATCCACAAATTCCAGGCCACCAGTTTGCCAGGCTAATTCATTGAAAGTCAGCACTTTCGTCTTTTGAACGGTGTGTTTGGCAAGATCGTGAATGGCTTTTTCGCCAGCCTCCAGGGTCACTGCGCCGCCTGGCTGACCAGTAGCCTGAAAACGCACCTTGCCGGAACGCACCAGCACGGAGTTTGTTTGGTCGCTTTGACGCACGTCAAACTGCGTACCCAGCACTTCTACCCGGTCGCCATTTGAGAGCTCCACCCGGAAAGGCTGGCCGACCCGGTGTGCCACCTCGAAATAACCCTCTCCCCGCAGCCTGACCTGGCGTTCCGAGCCGGAAAATACGGTAGGGAAATTCAAGGTACTTCCCTGCCGCAGCCAGACGTGGGAGCCATCGGGCAGGTCCACTCTGCGCTTGGGCTGATCTTGTGCCGTAATAGTAATCTGTGCGGAAGGAGCCTGAAGAGCGTGATAAGACCAAGTCGCAATGGCTAAAAGAGCCAGTGCGGCAGCGATGCGCAGCAGACGACGACCCAACGGCACGACGCGGGTCCGGGGCGTTTCGGTGGCCCGGATGCGTGCTTGCACCTTTTGAAAGTCGGCATCCAGATCGGGTGTAAACCCCGGTGCGTAAGTACCGGCGGTCGCCCAAACCTGCCGCAATTCGGCGGCAATACGCTCGTGGTCAGCCGATTGTTGCAACCAATTATGTAGTGCAGCGGCCTCGACCTCGGTCAGTTCGCCGCTAAATTGCTTGCTAAGGAGTAATATGGAATCCGATTGTTGCATGAATGATCCGTACTGGGAGGTCACGGTTTTGAAATTTGATTCGCTGTAAAGACAGTGGCCGCTGCCTTATCCCCTATGCCTGCCATAGGGAGATGGCCAAAATGACAACCGACGACAAATCGGAGCGTTGCAACAGGGCTTCGCGGAGCATACGCATGGCCTTGGTGATCTGATTTTCAATGGTTTTCACAGAGATGCCGAGCAGTTCGGCTATTTCGCGGTGGGAGTGTTGCTCGAAGCGGCTAAGCGAGAACACCACCCGGCATTTCTCCGGCAGCAGCGCAATAGCGCGGTGCAAGGCCCCTTCGAGCGTTTCCTGCTCCTCCTTTCGCCGGATGTCGGCTATAGAAGTGTCTGCGGCTTCGGGCCAATCGTCCCCGCTTTTAAAGCTCAACCGACGCTGGTTCTTCAAATGGGTGAGGGCGCGATTCACCGCCGCACGGCGCAGATAGGCCCGCAAGGAGGTATGGATATCCAATGCGGAGTGCTTGCGCCAGAGTTCCACAAATACTTCCTGCGCCAAATCCTTACAGGTAGCTTCATCGGGTATGATTCGATACACATCGGTCAATAATAGCGGATAGTGCTGATCGAAAATAGCCCGTAGTGCTGACTCATCGCCCTGCCGCAATGCAATCAGCCAGCCTTGTTCGCGTGGGTCGGCGGTCGGTTCCATAAAAATTGCCCGGCAAAAGTATTTCGCCCAACCGCATTACCAGTATTGGAAACGGAAAAGGCCAATAGTTTGCAAAAAAATATTATTCGGCAGCGGTGAATATTATTTGCTCCTCACCAAACCATGCTTTGATAAAGGCCAATCCTGAAAAATATCGTTTCAAAAGGCCAGCATTATTTCCCGGATATTGAACTTGAAACCGCAGGAACAAAAAATTATTTTTTGTCCCGCGTAGGGGATTAAGACCCTCGGCTCGTCTTGCTATTACCACGGCAGCCATATACAATCAATTTGCCGGACACACATGGACACAAAACTTACTATCCCGTTTTTGGATACCAATCCCCTCTTTGCGGTGCTTACGTTGGAAGAACGCCTGTTGCTTCACCGTTCTGCCTTGGTACAAACTTACTCGAAACACCAAGTGTTGTACAAACCAGGCCAAGCGGCAGGCAAAGTTTTTTTGCTGTTGAAAGGCATTGTCAAGGTAGCGGTACACGCGGAGAAGAAGGACATTATTAAATACGTGGTCCGGCCCGGCTGCCTTTTTGGCGAATCTTGCCTGACCGGGGATGTGCAGCGGCGCGATTTTGCCTACGTGATGGACGACCATGCCGAAGTGCTGGAACTGGATGCAACTGCTGTGTTGAGTGCGATGCGTAACAACTTTGCCTTTGCCCAATCGCTGCTGCATTTTTTGGGCGAACGCATACGCTACACGGAAAACCAGTTGGAGAATGTGGTGTTGAAAGATTCCAAAAGCCGCATTATGGAGTTTTTGCACCAGATGGGCATCGAGCAAGGGCGGCGCGTAGGTTTTGAGACGTTGGTCAAACACAATATGACCCATCAGGATATTGCCGACCTGACGGGTACCAGTCGCCAAATGGTGACTGCAGTACTGAATCAGCTCAAGCGGTCGAACGTGCTGTATTTCAACCGGAAAAAAATTCTTTTCCGCGATCTGAATGCACTGCCGATTGCCGTTTGAAAACAATAGGCACTAAACAATAAGCAATTGGCAACATAGGTTTGCCTTTGTACCCTTTGCTTTTTTGCTGATTGCCTTCTTGGTTCGGTTAACAGTTTTGCTTCATACGATAGAATGGGTTTTGTTCTCGGCGGTGTGCAACGGCACGCCGCTTTTTTTATGTCTACAATGGATTTCATAGCCTGCTGTGGTCTTGCATAGGATATTTACCAGGCATCTCCCCTCCATATCCTTTAGGTTGGCACATTCAAGTTGGATTATTCGACCTCCGTTGCTTAATTGGGCGTGTTTCTGTCAGCAATTCGACAAAATCGTCTGCTGAAATAGTGTTTACTTTGGGGAACGGAATTTTTTTCAGAATCTGAAAATGACGATCTTCAGTGACGATGAAATCTGCAGCACCCGCTACTGCGCAATTCACAAACTTGTTGTCGTCAGGGTCAACGGTAATTAGATTCCAAAAATAGTATTTGTGAATATGCCAGACGTTTGAGGCTTCTTGAATGCCTTTGGACACATTGGTGGCAATGGTCGCATTCATTTCGTCGCCGATAACTTCTCCGTATTCTAATAAGATGTCCGTAGTAATCAGCAAATCATACTGTTTTTCCTCAAATGCCTGAAAAATTGGGTGATGCGGCGACCGACGCGAAATGGAAACGAATAGTGCGTTGGTGTCGAGGACAATTCTCATGATTGCAATTTTCGGTATGGTGTACGGCGATGCTCTTTCAATAACTTATGCGAATCCAATCCCTTGGCGTCCCAGATTTGGTCGGCCTCATCTTTTGCTTTTTCGAGAAAATAGCGGGAAATCAACGCTTTGATGGCTAGCAAGTCCTCATCCGGGACGTTATCGGCAAACAGTTTTAAGAGTTCAAGTTGAGCGTTGTTGAAAGGCTGCGGAATGGTGGCGGCTGCGCTCATGAGTCGGGTGGTTTGACTGGCAAAGTTAGGTAAGTTTCACTTGTTCCAACGAGATGGAGGGTGACTTTGGGCGACAAGGATACTTCTCTGGTTACTGATGTTCAGAAAGTCTTCGGCTTCGCCGAAAAACCAAAAAAGAACAGGTAAAAAGGTAAAAGAAAAAAAGGGCTACAAATGCCGGACCAAGCGAAAGCCGAAAGGGTTGCGTTTGAAACTTGAATCTGCGTTGTGCATCACAAAAAAATTCCCGGCAAACCTAGCGTGGAATCTTGGCACTCTTTGCCTGCATCTACCGAAAAAACGCCGAACTTTGTGGGTCATACCTGCAACATTTTATCCATGACGTTACGCTACACCCTGTTTCTATCCTTATTGGTCAGCAGTCTGTTTGCCCAAGACCCCACCACTCCACTCCTGCCCCGCTACCAGACCGAACAGGAAAATCAGCGGGTGCAATTGGGCCTGCCCGATGCGCCGCTGAGCGGGCTGGTCACCCCGCCTAACTTGCCTGTGCGGGCCATGGCGGAATGGGAAGAATTGCAGGCCCTGACTATCGCTTGGAATGGTCAACAGAACATTCTCTCCGAGATTGTGCGGGCCGCCCGGCAAGAGTGCAACGTCATTATCTGCTGTGAAAATCAATCCGTTATCAATAGCGCGAAAAACGTACTGATTGCCAAAGGGATTGACATTACTTCCAATGTCACCTTCTTGGTCGCACCGAATAATTCTATCTGGATGCGTGACTATGGGCCAAATTGTGTGTACGCCAATGACGTAGATTCGCTGTATCTGGTGGATTGGCTATACAACCGCCCGCGCCCAAAGGATGATGCCGTGCCACAAAAAATAGGCGACTACTTGTCCGTACCCGTGTATTCCACCACCCAGGCCCCTTTCGATCTGGTCAATACCGGCGGCAATTTTATGTCCGACGGCATGGGTACGGCCTTTGCCTCCAAACTGGTCTTTGCGGAGAACGGCCCCAACAATCAGTTCGGCCAAAGCAACCATAGTGTGCCAGAAGTGGAGAATATTTTGCACGATTTTATGGGTGTTCAACGCTACATCACGATGGAAGCCCTGCCCTACGACGTGATCCACCACATTGATATGCACATGAAACTGCTGGACGAGGAGACATTGTTAATAGGCGAGTACCCGCAAGGCGTTGCCGACGGGCCACAGATTAAGGCCAATGTGCAGTACGTCACCAGCACGTTCAAGTCGTCTTTTGGTACCCCCTACAAAGTGGTACACATCCCTATGCCGCCCGATGGCAGCAATGCGTACCCCGACAACAACGGCGATTATCGTACTTATGCCAATGCCGTGTTTGTAAACAAGACTGTGCTGTTACCTTTTTATGAAAAAAAATATGACACCATCGCCCAACGCATCTGGCAGGAAAGTCTACCCGGCTACAAGATTGTCGGTATCAATTGCAACAGCATTATTGGTTCGTTGGGGGCCATTCACTGTATTACGAAGGAAATCGGTGTGGCCGACCCGCTGCGGATAGTCCATCAGGAACTGCCGTGTATGAACAATGTGGCATGGCCAAACGGCTACCCGGTCTGGGCCGACCTGGGGCACCGCAGCGGCATTGGTTCCGCCAAAATCCATTACACAACTGATACGACCATTGCCTGGCAATCAGTGGATTTGCCCGACTATCCCTTGGACGACACCACCTGGAGCCACCAGGGTTTTATTCCCCTCCAAGCTGACGGAAGCACCATTTACTACTACATCCAGGCAACTGCTAATAATGGCAAAACCGTGGTTCGCCCCTTGCCCGCCCCAAAAGGCTGGTGGAAATTTTGTGCGACCAATTTCGTGGCGACGAACACTGTCCCTACGGCTGACCTGTTGGACATCTACCCCAACCCCGCTGCCGCCATCACCTGTATACCTGTGCGGATGACGGCCAAGACCATCAGCTCCATTCGGGTTTTCAATACGCTGGGCCAGCAAGTGGCCAGTGTGTTTGAAGGAGAGTTGCCCGCTGGTACGTCCAATTATTTTCTGGATGCGGGGCAGTACGTGGCCGGGGCGTATTTCGTGCAGTTGCAGACCAGCGGTCAAACAGTGCTGAAAAAGTTAGTGGTCAAATAAATTGGAGGCGAAATTTATTTCGTTGGCCAGGCTGCCAAATGCCCAAAACAAAATTTAATGGTAGCCGTTTTACATATCCCTTCCCGGATATTTTTGAGCCGTGGAGCATCTGCTTGTTGAAATAGAAATAATTTGGCCGCTCCGGGCAGATAATTATAACTTTGCGCCGAAAAAATAACTTAGCAGCACATGAGGCAACTAAAAATAACGAAGTCCATTACCAACCGCGAGAGCCAGTCGCTCGAAAAATACCTGCAGGAAATTGGTAAAGTGGACCTCCTCACCCCAGAAGAGGAAGTAGATCTCGCCAAACGCATCAAACAAGGCGACCAAATAGCCCTCGAAAAACTGACCAAAGCCAATCTTCGTTTCGTTGTTTCCGTTGCCAAACAGTATCAGAATCAAGGCCTTAGCCTTTCCGATCTTATCAACGAAGGCAATCTTGGCCTCATCAAGGCCGCCCAGCGTTTCGACGAAACCCGTGGCTTCAAATTCATTTCCTACGCGGTGTGGTGGATTCGCCAGAGCATCCTGCAAGCCCTGGCCGAGCAGAGCCGAATCGTGCGGCTGCCCCTCAACAAAGTTGGGTCGCTGAACAAAATCAACAAGGCATTTTCCGAACTGGAACAAACTTTCGAGCGCGAACCCAGCCCGGAAGAGCTGGCCGAACTGCTGGAAATCTCCACCGACGAAGTGGAGACCACCCTTGGCGTGGCCGCCCGCCACGTGTCGATGGATGCTCCCTTTGTAGAAGGTGAGGACAATTCATTGCTGGATGTGCTGGAAAATAACTCGATGCCCGGCACTGATACGCACTTGGAGTATGCCGATTCGCTGCGCCGCGAGATCGAGCGTTCGCTTGGCACCCTAACTGACCGGCAGTGCGACGTGATCAAGCTGTACTTTGGCATTGGTGTGGAGCACCCCATGTCGTTGGAAGATATTGGCGACAAGTTTGGTCTGACCCGCGAACGGGTGCGCCAGATTAAGGACAAGGCGATCAACAAGTTGCGGGCCACGAGCCGCAGCAAATTGCTCAAGACGTATCTCGGTGCGTAGGTTTGAGGGTTTGAAATGCAAGGGAATGCACCACCCTTAAATGTCAGCGTAGAGCTATAGGTATCACTAAAAATAATTTGGGCTAAATTTTTCGTAAAGCATTGATTGCCATTGCCAATTTGCTTTTTGCAATCTTGTCTTTTTACTTGCAACCCCGCTTGGTGTCAACCCTGAGCGGGGTTGTCTGTTTGTATCCCTTTCACTACAAAAACGATAGGTCGCTGGTCAACGCTACCCCGAACGGGCAATGGGGACACTGAACGGATAAAATAATATGCTTGAATTGGCCCTGTACTGACTTTAAACTTTTCATGGCCCACTACGTCCCTACCCTTCGCCTTTTGAACCCATTCCAAGTCTCTTCAGATTCTCAACAATCTCAACAATTTTTAATGACTTTCAAATCTACCCTCTCCGTCCTCGGCATCCTATCGGTATGGGCTGTGCTGACCAGTACACTCCGCAACCCGAATAACCCACCCCTTGGCAACACCGGCGCGCCCAACGAAACCACCTGTGCCAAGTCCGGTTGCCACCTTAATCCCGGTAGCATCACCGGTATGGTCGCTATTAGTGGTCTTCCAGATACGGTGACGCCCAACCAGACTTACCAGATCACGCTAACCAATACGAGTACCGCCGTGAGGGCTGGCTTTCAGCTGACCTGCCTGGACGCCAACAATATGAAATGCGGCAACTTGGTACCGAGCACTGGCAACAACGTGGGCAACTTGTCCAATCGGCAGTACATCCGGCAATCCACACCCAAGCTTCTGACCAACGGCAGCACTTCCTGGACGTTTGGTTGGACGGCCCCCGCTACCTTGTCGGCGGCGGACAGTATCAAATTCTATTTTGTGAGCTTGGCGGCCAACAACAATGGGAACAACGGCGGTGACAACGTGCTGAAGTCCAGTAAAAAAGTGATTTTGAAAACTACATCTGCCAGCCACGAACCGGACGATGCCGCTTTAGTGCAACTGTATCCCAACCCAGCCGCGCAGTTTGTACAAATAAAACTTCCAACGGTAAATGAGGCTGTGCTTACGCTGTATGACGCGGCAGGAAAAGTGGTCCTACAAAAGACCTTGAGCGGCGACAATCAATTAGACATCAGTGCTTTGCCACGTGGTAGTTATTTGGCCAAAATACTGGTTGGCGGGAAATTGGTGACACGGCAGCTACTAGTGGGGAAGTAGGTAAGTACATTGTAAATTAAATATGTTGAGGATGCGAGTATTTGACCAAACACTTGATAATCACGCAATTGATCAAATACTCGATCCTTCAAATACCCAAAGAAACTTAGTTTACAGTGTAATCAGTTTCTATTTCCAGATAGTATTGACATGAACTGACTGCTCCATAGCAGGATCTCCTCGGTTGCTTTAAAGAGTGCCTTTGCTTTATTGGGCATCTTTCTATTTTCAAGGTGTAGCACCAGTGCCATTGTGTCTGATACAAATTTACTCATGTGGATATAAGGATTGATAATCAGCAAATTCCAACTCTAAATGAGCCAGTTCATTTCTATCTAATAAGCTGGTCAATTCACGATGCAGCAATTCACCTACATGGCCTTTGAACACTTCGGGGTGGAAGTTTCTGGTGCGTACAAACACGATGAAGGCTAGTGTTTCTCGGATACTTTCTGGAGGCAAATCTTTGATGTTGGCCTAAATAAGTTCTTGGATGGGCAAAATACTGGCAGTGCTTTGCGGTTTGTTCGGCTCCATATTATAGTGTTGTAAATTTAAAGGTAAATCATTTTTTAGGGAAATAAAGCAATCGGTAACTGATATTGCGCGGCAGACTCAGGTAGTCAAAAGAACGCATTGACCATATTTCGTACATAGCCCAAATTTTTCCCTACTTTTGCCCACCAATTTTCAAACGCATCGCAAACAAAAAAATCAACCTGACCATGAGTAAAATTACCGTCGTGGGTGCTGGCAACGTGGGGGCTACCTGTGCCAATGTACTTGCCCATGCAGACATCTGTAATGAAGTCGTACTGATTGATATTCAAGGTAATATGGCCAAGGGCAAAGCCCTGGACACCTGGCAGCAGGCACCGGTTGATAGCTATTCCACTCGCCTG
>JAYUXG010000015.1:0-5475 GCA_043753125.1 Saprospirales bacterium
TTTTTCGATGTAGTCTTGGCTCACTTCCTCCATTTCATCATAAAAGGTATGCATATCTAAATTTTTAATAAAGAATCAATTCACCCCACACTCAACCCCCAACCCCGTCATCGCCGTGATAAAGTCATTATCCACCTGCACCTTACGCGCCGTAGAAGTAAAAGACAGTTTTTTCTGGTCGTAATCCAAGAGTTCCATGCGCAACGTATGCTTGCCCCGATGCGCGTTGCAGATCTTTTCGATGCGTTCGATCAGCTCGGCGGACAGGGCGCCCACCGAAATACGCAGCGTGATGGACGTGGTTTTTTCTTCGCCGATGGTCTCCAGCAGCCGCACGTTGAGCACGCGGAATTCCATTTCGTCGGAGTTATAGCGCGGCCGGTGTTCGCCCTCGATGTAGAGGCTGGCGCCCTCGGTGAAAAACGAACTGAACTTGGCGTAGCTCTCCGAAAACAGCGAGATTTCGAGGCTGCCCACGTAGTCCTGGATCGTGAAGCGACCCCAGCCCGAGCCTTTCTGGCTGATCCGGTGTTCCGTCTTATTCACGAATCCCGCGATACACACTTTCCGGTTCTTAAAATTGTCCAGCTTGTCCAGCGGCGTGGCGAAGGTCTCCCACTCATAGCGGAAATCGTCGAGCGGGTGGCCGCTGAGGTAAATACCGATGCAGTCCTTTTCTTTTTTTAGTTTCTGGATCAGGCCCCAGGGCTGCACCTTGGGGACGACCGGCTGGGCGATGCCCACCGTATCAGAGAGGTCGCCAAACAGGGAATTGGCGCTGACAATCTTTTCTTCCTGGTAGGCCGCCCCATATTTCAGCAGGTGTTCGATATAGCTCTCATGCTTATCCGAAGGCGCAAAAAACGCCGCCCGGTGCACGCCCTGGCCATCGAAGGCGCCCGCACAGGCCATGTTTTCCATCACGCGCTTGTTCACGGTGCGCAGGTTGATGCGGCGCATGAAATCGTACAAATCCTTGAACGGCCCTTTGGCCTTACGCTCGACGATGAGATTTTCGACCGCTCCTTCGCCCACGCCTTTTACCGCGCCGAGGCCGTAGCGAATGTCGCCTTTTTTATTGACCGAAAAATTGACCTGCGATTCGTTGATATCCGGCCCTTTTACGTTCAGGCCCATCCGGCGGCACTCTTCCAGGAAAAACGTGATTTTTTCGATGTTCGACTGCGAGTGGGTCAGCACTGCGGCCATGTATTCGCTGGGGTAGTGGGCTTTCAGGTAAGCCGTCTGGTAGGCCACCAGCGCATAGCAGGTCGAGTGCGACTTGTTAAAAGCGTACATGGCGAAGGCTTCCCAGTCGGTCCAGATTTTCTCCAGCTTGGCTTTCGGGTGGCCCTTGGCCGTTGCGCCCTCCATAAACTGGCCCTTCATCTTGTCCAGTACGGCCTTTTGTTTTTTGCCCATGGCCTTGCGCAGCACGTCGGCATCACCTTTGGAGAACCCGGCGAGTTTTTGGGACAGCAACATTATTTGTTCTTGATACACGCAAATTCCGAACGTCTCTGCCAAGTATTCCTCCATGTCCGGCAGATCATAGGTTACGATCTCGCGCTTATGTTTGCGCGCTACGAACGACGGAATGTAGTCCATTGGACCCGGTCGGTAGAGGGCGTTCATGGCAATCAGGTCGTCGAATTTGTCCGGTTTGAGTTCGCGGAGGTACTTCTGCATCCCCGCGCTTTCAAACTGGAAAGTGCCATTGGTTTCGGCGCGTTGGTAGAGTTCGTAGGTCTTGGTGTCGTCCAGCGGGATGTTGTCGATGTCGATGTCCACACCGTGGTTTTCCTTGATGATAATTAGGGCATCGCGGAGGATAGTCAGTGTTTTCAGCCCCAGAAAGTCCATTTTGATGACCCCCGCATCCTCAATGATCGACCCTTCATACTGGGTGATGAGCAATTCGGTCTCTTTGGAGGCATAGACGGGGATGATCTCGGTGAGGTCCTTGGGGGCGATGATGATGCCCGCCGCATGGAGGCCCGTGTTGCGCACCGAGCCTTCCAGGATCATGGCTTCTTTGAGAACCATGCTTTCCGGGGTGCCGGTGGCGGCGAGCAAATCACGCAATTTTTTGGCGTTATCAAGGTCGTCGCTGCTGATGTTTTCTTTTTCGCGCAGCGAGCCAGGACCATCGAAAGGCGCAGTGAGCAAGCGGTTGAGGTTGGTGCCGGGCTTGTCGGAGACCAGTTTGACCAGTGCATTGGCCTGATCGAGCGGCAGGTCGAGTACCCGGCTGACGTCCTTAATGGACATCTTGGCGGCCATCGTGCCGTAGGTCACGATCTGGGCCACCTGTTGCTTGCCGTATTTTTTTACCACGTAATCAATCACCTTTTGGCGACCCTCGTCGTCGAAGTCCGTGTCGATGTCGGGCATGGATTTCCGGTCGGGGTTCAGGAAGCGCTCGAACAGCAGTCGGTACTTGATGGGGTCGATGTTGGTGATGCCGATGCAGTACGCCACCGCGCTGCCCGCCGCCGAGCCGCGCCCGGGGCCGATGACCACGCCAAGGTCGCGCCCAGCCCGGATGAAGTCGGACACAATGAGGAAGTAACCCGCAAACCCCATCGTTTTGATGGTATGCAGCTCGAAATTGAGTCGTTCCTCGACCTCCGCCGTGATAAGGCGGTAGCGTTCTTTGGCCCCCTTGTAGGTGATGTCGCGCAGGTAATCGTCCTGGGTTTGGTACTCCGGCGGTACCACGAAGTTGGGCAGCAGGATGTCTTTTTTCAGTTTCAAATGCTCGCACTTGTCCACGATTTCCAGCGTGTTATCCAGCGAGGCGGGAACGTCATGGAAGAGCTTGCCCATTTCGGCCTGCGTCTTGAAATAAAACTGGTCGTTCCAAAAAGCAAACCGTCCGCCCTTGGTAATTGTGCCTTCATCGGTGAACTCGCGGATGGCCGGAGTCGCCTGTTTCTCGCCGGTATTGACGCAAAGCAAAATGTCGTGGGCGTTGGAATCCTTCTGGTCCACGTAGTGCGAATCGTTGGTGCAGATGGTCTTGACGTTATACTCCTCCGCCCAGCGCAGCAGCATCTCATTCACCAAATCCTGCTCCTTCATCTGGTGGCGCTGGATTTCGATGTAGTAGTCCTCGCCGAAGATGTTGAACCACCACTCGAATTCCTTTTTGGCCTCGGCCTCGCTTTTTTTCAAGATCGCCTGCGGTACCATCGCACCGATGCAGCAGGTGGTAGCGATGAGTCCCTCGTGGTACTGCATGACCAATTCCTTGTCAATGCGCGGGTACTTGCCGTATAGTCCCTCGGTGTAGCCCAGCGAGCAGAGTTTCACCAGATTTTTGTAGCCTTCGGGATTTTTGGCCAAAAACAACTGGTGGTAGCGTTTGTCCTTGACCTCTTTGGTGAAGACCCGCTGGTGGCGGTTTTCGACCACGTAAAACTCGCATCCGACAATGGGCTTCACGCCCTCGTGCTTGGCGGCCTCGGCCACGAACTGGAACACGCCAAACATATTGCCGTGGTCGGTGATGGCCAAGGCTTTCATGCCGTCGGCCTTGGCTTTTTTGAACAGGTTGGGGATGCTGGCCGCTCCGTCGAGGAGGGAGAACTGGGTGTGGCAGTGGAGGTGGGCGAAGTTTGGCATTTTATCTCAGGTTTTGCACTTGTGCAAAATGTTGGTATATTTGTGTTGTCCTTTGAAAGAATTTGGGCATCCGAGGAGGCCCACGACGACGAAGGGGTGGACGCAAGTCCGCCCCTTTCGGTTTTAAGGACTAAACTTTTGGGTGAATGTCTTGAGCAGTACTTCTTCTTGGCTTAGATCAATACAAGTTCCATCCGATGGCATCTCCGCGTTCTGCCAACAACCTTCCGATAGTCTTGTTGTCCTCCCATTCGTTCTGTCCATGTTGCGGATGAATAACTAAATAGCCACCAGTCTCTTCATAGAAGCTTACCTTCACATAGCCCTGCTCCCAATAGGCCTGGTATTCGTAAAATTGATTGATCACGGCAAGGGCAAATTTAAAACAAAACGTAGGAAGCAGTTGCGGTTATCCATAAATCATTTTTGCCCATAAGTAATTAACTGCCAATCTGTTTTTTGGTACTGCTGCTCCTGGACGAGTTCTTTGGCCGTTACTCTAAATCTAACTTCTGTTGCAGTTGAAACTTGATTCTGCGATATGAGTATGTCCCCACTTTGCGGCTAAAATCGTTTCTGCCAATCCTCCCTTCGGTGGCTTACTCGTTGAAATCCTGAGCCATCAATCCCCCTTGACGCATTTAGCCACCCAAGTCTTGCTATTAGTGTCTACTATTTTCAAATAATATACCCCATTGGGCAAATGCTCCACTCCGATCATATCAGATAGCGCGCTTGGCACCAAAGTCTGCACCAAACGCCCCTGCACGTTCCATATTTCCGCAGAGAAAGCCTCTAAGTCGTTCAGTGTCACCCAAATCCCAGTGTAGGCCGGGTTGGGCCAGATACGGACGGACTGGGACAAAGCTGGATCACCAGTGCCAACAATATTGTCGATGATGACGGGAGCCAATGCCCCCTCACAACCATTGGTGTCCCGAATGGTCAGCATATATATCCCCATTTGCAGGGCCGTCAAGTCCTCTTCGTTGGAAAAGAACACGCCGTCTTTGTGCCAGATAAAAGTATAGGGGGCCAAGCCGCCCACCGCCGTGATGTCAATGCTACCGATTCCACTGTTGTTGAGGTCATTGTGGATACTATCAATCAGAATATCCGGTATCGGGAATACCGTGATGGTGAAGGAACAGGTGGCCGTGTTGCCCGCCGCATCGGTTACCAAAAACACTTGGATATGCACCCCGTCGTCAAAAGCAGTCCCGCTGGCTTGGCCACTCACCAACGTTGGCAGGATGCCAGTCAAACTGCAATTGTCGGTAACGGCTGGCGGAGAATAGCTGACCAGATTGGCCCCGCACAAAGAAATATTGGCAGAGCAGGCCAAGAGCGGCACAATAGTATCCAAAACCACAATGGTGGCCGTAGCCGTGGTCGAACAGCCCGTCGCATCGGTTATAGTCAATGTATGACTGCCCGCCACAAGATTGGCCGCCGTGGCCGAAGTGCTGCCATTGCTCCATAAGTAGGCATAAGGTGCACTGCCGCCGACGATGCTTACCGTTGCCGACCCATTGGCAATTTCTGGACAAGTAGTCGGCGTAGTCGTCACGTTGGTGGTAAGGGTACAGCTGAAGGCATTCACCGTGACTGTTTGCGTGACCGTACAAGCGTTGGCATCGGTGACAACAACCATGTAATTGCCCGGCATCAAGCTACTTATAAAAGCAGTAGTGGCACCGGTACTCCATAGGTAAGTGTAGGGCAGCATTCCACCAGTAGGTTGGGTAGCAGCCTGTCCATCATTGACATTGGTTGCCGTGACGGCCGTGGCCGTAGCATTGGCCGCCAATGCGGCTGGCTCGGTAATGCTAACGGTGCTGACCGCCG
>JAYUXG010000016.1:0-2179 GCA_043753125.1 Saprospirales bacterium
GTTTTCCGATAGTCTGTACGTTTCGATCACCGAGGCGGCCCTGCGGGACTACGCGGGGATGTATTTGCAAAAAACAGCCGCCCGCACGCTGAACAGCAAACTGTCGCCCTTACCGGTACCGGCGGGTTCCGCCGCCGCCGACACTCAGATCAAGGTTAGGGCCACATTGCCGCACCGCTCCCCCTGGCGGGTCGTCCTGCTGGCCGACCGCGTGGGCAAGTTGATTGAGTCCAACCTATTGACCAGTCTGAACGAGCCGACTCAAATCAAAGACCTCTCGTGGGTGCGTCCCGGCAAAACCACTTGGACGTGGTGGAACGGCGACATCATCAAAGACGTGAATTTCCCGGTCGGGCAAAATTTCGAGACGCACAAATACTACATCGACTGGTGTGCGGCCAACCACATCGAATACCACTCCATCATTGAGCATGGCAATTGGGCATGGTATCAGGGTGATAGCGAGGGCTTCGACCCTCCCCCACCCCATGCCGATGTGACCAATCCCGTGGAAAGTTTGCAAATGGAACGCCTGGCCGAATATTCGCGCCAAAAAGGCGTGGGGTTACGCGTTTGGGTGCATTGGAAGCCCTTGTCGGAAAAATTGGAAGAGGCCTTTGCGCTGTACGAAAAATGGAATATTAAAGGTCTGATGGTGGATTTTATGGACCGCGACGACCAGGAAATGGTCAATTGGCAGGAAAAAGTGCTACAGACGGCTGCCAAATATCACCTGCACGTTCAGTTTCACGGGGCGTACAAACCCACTGGCCTGTCGCGCACCTACCCCAACGAGTTCACCCGCGAGGGCGTGCTGAACCTGGAAAACCTCAAATGGAGCAGGGAGTGCGACCCGGAACACAACTTGATGATCCCCTTCACGCGCATGGTGGCCGGGGCCACGGACTACCATCCCGGTGGATTTCGTGCCGTGTCGAGGGAGCAATTCAAGGCCAGCTACCTCGAGCCAACCGTGATGGGTACCCGTTGCCACCACTTGGCCCTGTATGTGGTGTTCGAGAGCTATTTGCAAATGGTGAGCGACTATCCGCAAGCCTACGACGGGCAGCCTGGCTTTGAGTTATTGCAGCAAGTACCTACCACTTGGGATGAAACCAGGGTGCTGGATGCGCAAATCGGTAATTATATAATTATCGCCCGGAGAAAAGGCGAGGACTGGTACGTGGGGGCCATGAACGACTGGACGGCTCGCAGCCTGCCGATTGAGTTGGACTTTTTGCCCGCCGGGGAGTTTGTGGCCGACATTTTCAACGATGCCGACGATGCGGCTACGCAACCCAACCATTTGGTCAAAACCAGCCGCGTGGTGCGAAATTCCGACGTGCTTTCGGCGAAATTGGCGGCGGGTGGTGGACAGGCTATTTGGCTGCGGAGGAAGAAATGAAACACTTAAACTTGAAATATCTCGCTCACTGTCAAGCGAATACCAGTAGCGGGGTCGAAGAGTTCCCCTTCCGTGAAATAGGTGGGTTTTAGATCGGGGGTAATAACAATCACCGTTTTTAAGGAAGGAATGACAACCCAAACTGATTTAATCCCATTGGGGAAATATTGCTTGCGGGCCTTAGCTAGTACCTCCTCCAAAACCTGCCGGGGAGAAAGGATTTCCACGGCGGTCAGCGGCGGCACCGTCATCCGAATTATATCTTCCGACAAGTCAATTTGCAATTTAGCATAAATGCAAAGATCGGGAACTGCATTCTTGGGCAAGAACTCTAATTCTAACTCGGAAGGGATAGAAAATTGAGCATCATAGTCCCGCATCAGCAGGAAGCCTAAGCGTGACTGTATAATAGAATGGTTAAGGCTGGGCATCGGTTTTCCGCGTTCAATTTCATAGTCGGATTCAACGATGGGTGCTTCTAATTCTTCGTAAGATTCCATAAGCGGTTATTTTTTGAACAAAAGTAATCCTTTTCTAAGAAAGCGTATTAGCGCAAATGCCCGTCCGCCCCCGCACACCCACCGTCCGAAACCGGACAGCCCCGGCACCGCCAACCCTGCATAATTTATTGGCAATCAAGTAGTAAGAATTGCGGCACGAACTGTGTACCAATGGAATAAACCAATAAACAAAGCTTCTAATCAACCAGTTAACCAATCAGCCAGTCAACTAATAAACTAATCAACCAGTAATGCTATCCAACTACCTAAAACT
>JAYUXG010000017.1:0-5456 GCA_043753125.1 Saprospirales bacterium
CATGTTGGTAGTTGATAGCTCGGTTACCCGCCAAGTGTCCTGCTTTGGGGGCAATAACGGTACGGCCAGCGTGTTTGCCGTTGGCGGCACCCCACTTTATCAATACGCCTGGAGCAATGCCCAAACTACCCTTAAGGCCGTTGGTCTGGTAGCGAACACTTATACGGTAACCATCACCGATGCCAAAAATTGCACCGTTGCGTCCAGTGTTACGGTTGGCACGCCGATGGCTTTGGAAGTAGATTTCATCAACGTAAAAAGCGAAAAATGCGCAGGCGACTGTCAGGGGAGTGGGCGGGTGCTGGCCGCAGGTGGTTCGTCGCCCTATACCTATAACTGGGACAATTCCTCACTCCCGCCGACCGATACCCTAAATGCTCTTTGCCCAGGTATTTATACTGTGACGGTGGAGGACGCACGCGGTTGCACCCAAAGCAACAAATTGACCATTGGTTCTGCTGTGGCACTTGATGTGCATTACGATCCGGTCACACCGGCCTGTGCGGGCCAGGCCAATGGTACTATTACCACTACCGTGGCTGGTGGCAGTGGTCCTTATAGTTTTGAATGGAATACTGGCAGTAGCTTGCCTTCGCAATCCAATTTGGCCTGCGGTGCCTACTCGGTGACGCTCACGGACGCGGTGGGTTGTATAAAAACCGAAACAGTGCAGGTGGACTGTCCTGCGGGCATCCAAATAAGCACCCCAATAGTACAGCCAGTGAGCTGTTTTGGCTTGGCCAATGGCAGTGCGTCCGTGCAGGCCACGGGAGGTGCTGGCACATTGCTCTACCGATGGAACGACCCAAGTACACAGATGGGTCCACTGGCGCAAAATCTGCCCGCCGCCTCTTATACGGTCATTGTTACGGATGACAACCAGTGTACCGCCACGGCCACCGCGCTGGTCACGCAGCCGCCACAGCTCGAAGCAAATCTGACCTCTATTAACGTGCGTTGTTTCGGCGGCAATGACGGAACGGCTACCATCCATGCCACTGGAGGTACTGCGCCATACAGCTATGTGTGGAGTACCGCTGCCGTGGATTCCACTTTGGTCCAGTTGTCAGCTGGTACCTACTCCGTAACTGTGCGGGATGCCAATGCGTGTTTGGCCACCTCTACGGCCACCATTGCCCAGCCAACCACGCCAGTGGTAGTAAACGCTATCCAAACCGATTCCGCCTGTGCCGGCACGCCAAATGGTAAAGCCTTGGCGACAGCGATGGGCAACAATGGTCCTCCTTACACTTTTAAGTGGAGCGACGGCCAGATGGGACCGCAAGCGATCGGTTTGCCAGTCGGCAATATTACCGTGATCGCGACCGACCCATTAGGCTGCTACAGTTCTCAAGTAGTTGATATACAAGAACTTGATAGTATCGAAGTGTATACGGTATATGCCAAGCCACTATGTTTCGGGTCGCTGACCGCTGTCGCAGGTGTGAACAAAGTGGAAGGAGGAATGGGCATGGGTGATACCACGCGGTATAGCTACCGATGGAGCGTCGTGGGTGCACCCAACAGCACTCTGATTACTGGACTGGCCGGTGGCCAATCATACGGGCTTACCGTCACGGATGTGCAGGGCTGTAGCGGTGAGTTCAGCGTGGATATACCCGAAGCACCGGAAATTATGTTGGCAACCACGGTGCAGGATGTGCGCTGTTTTGGGCAAAGCAATGGTTCGATTGAAATCACGGGAAGCACTGGCGGTCATTTACCGCTGCACTATCTTTGGAACACTGGCAGCAGTGGTCCCAAGTTGAACGATCTAAGTGCGGGTATTTACCGGGTGACGGTGACTGATTCCCTGCAATGTACCACCATAGACACGATTGATATCCAGCAACCACTGCCCATTACGGTGGGCTTCGCCACCACCCTGCCAATCTGCACCAGCGATACCAACGCGACCATCGTCGCCACGGTGCAGGGAGGGACGCCCGGCTATATTTTGCAATGGAATACCGGGGCAAGTACGTCTAACTTGAGCGGATTAGGGCCTGGCAACTATTCGCTGCTGGTGCGCGACAGCAATGGCTGCACCCTCCAAGATTCGGTGTTTATTCCTCGTCCGGATTCGCTAAACCTTCGCTTACAAACAATTGATCCACAGTGCTTTGGTGCGGATAATGGACGTGTACACCTAGTCATCAGTGGCGGTGCCATTCCCTATCGTTACAGCCTGAACGGGGGCGTGTTCGGGGGTAGCAGCACCTTTATTGGCCTGAAGGCTGGCGAGTACACCCTATCGGTACGCGACGGCAATGGCTGCCTGAACAGTGCCAGCACGACCCTGCATAACCCACCACCCTTGACCGCTTCCCTCGGTCCCGATACCACGATTGTGCTGGGCCAGTCAGTCACACTTTCGCCGGAAGTGGGCAATGCTTTTGGGTTGACCAGCAACAGATGGCGTAGTGCGCTGCTCGAACACCTGGCCTGCGTGGACACGCCCATTTGTGCCGATATTATGGTGCAACCGTTATTCAGCAATACTTACTTCGTTACAATAACCGATGCCAATGGCTGCACGGCCAAGAGCAGTCTGCGGGTGTCGGTGGAAAAACCACGCGGTGTGTACGTACCCACCGGCTTTTCACCGAATGGTGACCTCGAAAATGACCGCTTGGTGGTACATGGTAAGAGCCGACAGGTGCGCAACATCCGGGTGTTTCAAGTGTATGATCGCTGGGGTGAACTGGTGTTTGAAGACCGGGATTTCAACGTAAACGACCTCGCGCGCGGCTGGGACGGCCAATGGCGGGGTGAGGACTGTGACCCCGGTGTGTACGCCTGGTATTTGGAAGCAGCATATCCCGATGGATATGAGGAGGCCTTGAAGGGAGAAGTGATGCTGATACGGTAAGGCTGTTGAAAGGTTGAAAAAGGTTGAAGTTGTTAAGCAATGTTTAGTTGCCGATGTTTTCTGGGGGTCTTCTGATCGAAACCTATTCTTCATGGTTAAAAATAGGATCTTCTTAAAAATCTCTCAACTAAATCTATCTTTGCTTATAAAAGCATGGCCAGAAACTTTTGGACGCTGGCATATCGAGAGAAGATATTGTACTTGGTTTTCACGCCCCTTATAAACGCCCGGCGACGGGTTTTGCAATAGCATGATCATTTTTAATCCCTCGCATTTTGCCTTTTCCTCCTAATCGTTTGTCTTTCAAAACACTGACCATGGTGAAATCATTTACCCAACCGATTTTTTGTTTTCTCTTCTGTCTCGTTGTGCTGCCGGAAATCGCCGCGCAAGACCCCCGCTTCTCCCAGTACTATGCTTCTCCCTGGAACCTGAACCCGGCCATGACCGGCGTCTTCAATGGCAGCTGGCGGGTGACGGCCAACTACCGCGATCAATGGAATAGTTTCCTCGCTCCGGTGCCATTCCGCACCTATTCGGCAGCGTTCGAGACGCGCTTCAACGTCGCCAATGATGACTACGCGGCCTTCGGCCTGGGCGTGATGCACGACGAGGCCGGCACTGCCCGCTATTCGCAGAACAAAGCCCAGCTCGGCGGGGCTTTCCTGAAACAACTTTCCGGTGGCCGCAACCAAGCGGAACACTACTTGTCAGCGGGTGCGCAGGTGGGTTTTGGCCAGAATTCCCTGGATTGGGGACGCCTGTGGTTCAGCCGCCAGTTCGATAGCGCGACCGAGCGGCCCGATCCCAATGCCATCAATGGGGAAGCCACCATGAACGGCCAAACCAATCTGTACTTAGATTTCAACGCCGGCCTGCTGTGGTACACTGTCTTTGGTGACAATGGTTTTTTCTACGCGGGCGGTGCGCTGTACCACTTGAACAAACCAAAAATATCGCTAATTGGGGACGATGGCGAGACGCTCTACACCCGCTATGCGGCCCACTTGGGCGGGCAATTTCCGGTGACGGAAAATTTTTCGCTGTTGCCCGGTGTCCAAGTGATGAAACAAGGGCCTTCTATGGAGACCGATCTGGGCCTCAACCTGCGTTATTCCAACAACGATGTGGACGAACTGGCCATGCGTTTCGGGGCTTGGGCGCGGGTTGGCAACAAGTTGGATAAAGGATTTCAGATGGATGCCATCACGGTCGTTGGGATGCTCGAACTGAACCGTTGGATGGTCGGGCTGAGCTACGACATTACTGTGTCCGGGTTGACCCAAGCCAACAACTCCCGGGGGGCATTCGAGGTGTCGGCTACTTATTTCCACCCGGAAAACCGCCGCTCGCGGGTTACCTGCCCGAAGTTTTAAGAAAATGTTGAAAAAATTGAGGAAAAAAGGTGGAAAAGGTTTTGCAACCTCCAACTGAAGGGATCTCGGCGGGTAAACCTGCCCGGTTTCTTCCGTAAACATGAGTCATCCGGAATTTTGCTTGGAAAAGCCCTCGCCGTAGGCTCATAGGGTTAATTGGAACGCGAATTGGGATAGATTTGAAAAAGGTGTGTGACGGCGCGGCATAATTGGAACGCGGATGACGCGGATTTGCACGGATCAAAAAAGAAAATCTGTGAAAATCCGCCCAATCCGTGTCATCCGCGTTCCTGTGGTGTCCCGGTGGGCAACCCTATTGATTTTCAAAAAAATCGGGGTGACTCATGTTTCCAATTAAAGCCGCTTTTAGAATCATCCAGATGGTGCCACACATAAATACGTGGCCCACATCAAAGAATGTGAACCAAGTATTCAGAGAAAGTTTGGCCACGTGTGCACCTGCTGCCGCCGCCGCAAACAAGATGGAGAGCAGCATATACAGGCTGCTACGCCCTTCTTCGCCTGTTGGGCTTGGGTGGGCAGGCTGCCGGGCCTGGTAGTACATCCACCCTTCCAGTGTGCCGACGATGAGAACCATACCGAAAGCGGAGTGAATCTCTACCAACGGAAACCACAGGGTGACGCAGACCAGGCAAAGCATTACGGTTAGTTCTACGATGTTGATAATGAACAGGATACGCGCCCAGCGTTCACCAATGTAGGGTTTCGCCCGTTGAATGGACGCCTGCTCCAAAGCCGATACGGCGAGCATGCCCAGTCCCCAGCCGGGCGTTTTGAAGATGAAGGGGAGGTACGACAGAAAAGCGTGCCCGGCGAGGCCGCCAATCAATGTGGAAAAGCCCATCAGCAACAGGAAAATACGGAATAGCCGGACTTCATCAGTGCGGACTTGGCGACCTAAACGCGCCCAGGCATACCAGCACACCGCCGTGACGAGTACAGAAGTCAGAGCAATAGAAAATTCGGTGACGCGAACACCGTTGAAATATAGGTCAGGCTGTAGGTATTGGGTCTCTTCCATAGTGGCAAAGAAAAGGGTTTAGGAGGAAGGTGGAAGAGGATTTAGAAAAGGTGGAGCATATTTAGGGAGATTTAGGAGTCAGTTTGGCATTAGCGTAAGTTATGTTTGGTTTTCAACACAAAAAATTTGATTTTTGCCGGGCGAATTATCTTTTTACATTTTCTGT
>JAYUXG010000018.1:0-5441 GCA_043753125.1 Saprospirales bacterium
CCCCCCGTACCCTGCGGGGTGTAGTACAAAGTCACGTATCCGTTCGGGCCGGAAGCTTGGATGGAGTAGTGCTGTGGGTCGTCAAAAATAGCGTTTTGAACCGCAAAATTCATCGAATTGCCGCCATTCACGTCGGGCAAGGTCAATTTGACCCCCCCGTTCTGGTCAATGGAATTGCTGGAAGCAAGGGTCGCGAACCGCACGCTGCCCAAGTGCGGGGTGTTGTTGGCGCGGTTCAACACCTTGGTCTGCCCATCGCTCAGGGTGGTCGGCTGTGTGGTGAGGGTCAGCAGCTGCGTTTGCGCGTGGAGTTGGCTGAACGTGCCGAACAGGCAAAACAGAAAAACAATAATGTTGGCAGTGGCACGAATGGGATGCCTGTGCAATCGGTGAAAGGAATAGGTCATAGATGAAAAAATTAAAAAGTGAAAGAGTATGATAATATCTAAAAAAACTAGTTGGGTGGGAACCACAAGCCAAAAATCATCTGCTGAGTGACAAAAATCTGCTGAAAATCAATATATTATATTCGACATCGCGTTTGTTCCCCTTATTCTGGTTGGTGCCAACTGTGGCACTCACGCATACCGCCGCCTGCGATAGCTTTGCGGGTTGGGTTGGGTTTGGTGGCGGTTGGCGTTGAGTGCATTGTTGAATGCAGATTTATCTATAATTTAGTTAATTTTCTGGGGCTAATTCTAAATATGCAAAAGGTTTAAGTTTAGGAATCCAATTGTTCCAATTGTTCCAAACCTTCCCCATGTATTCAAATCCTTCATCGGACATCGTCCATTCATAGTCGGAAATGACTTTATCAACTTTTAATAGCCCTTGCTTATCTAACTCATTAAAATCCGTCCAAGATGATTGGTATATTATTCCGAAAGTATCAGCAAGGTCTGGATGATACTCTTGAATGAAAGACAATCCTGCCGTAAAAGAAAAAAAGTATCTCATAGAACTATTAGGATGAGAACTTATTTGAGCCTCTGCTAAACTTGATATCTTCTTTGATGGCAAGCAAAAAAACAACATTTTCAAAGCAAAAAGAAGAGAATAAAACATTCCTTCGATACTATGTAAAGTTTTAGGAATAAACTCTTTTGTCTTTGAAATATTTAAAAAACCATTTACTAAGCCTGCACATACACAAGAATCAACATCCATTTCTAATGTTTGACTATCTAAACAACTAAGTCCGTTTTTTGCATTCTCAAAGAATAATTTTCTGCCGGTGCCTGCTAAATAATCAATATGCCCGTTTGCAATATGCCTGACTTCATGTCGTGCAATGAAATGCAAGCATAGGGTGTATAAAAATTTATGTAATTCAACCCTCTCTTCATCAAAATATACCAAGTCGTTATTGCCAATTGCCATATCTAAAGCTGCCCAATTAGGAACTTCAATAGTTGGAATTTTGAACTGCCCGTCTGAAAATCCTATCCCTTTGAAAAACGTATTATTTGACAACACAATATAAAGTGCGTCATATATTAACCTAAACAGTCCAATATCAAAATTTAAATTGTAAGTTTTACTATCAGAATCGTGATATGCTCGTCCAATGCTAATTGCAAACTTGTTTGAATCGGAAGTTCTGACATTGAGTTTAAAGTCATCACTTACTAACTCATAAATTAAAAAATCCATTATTTGAATGAACTTTCCTTGACTCTCCTTTGTAGTAACTTCTGATGAATTTAATAGTACCAAGTTTCTTTCTTTTTATTTGTTCTTATTGCATTCAACTATTGCACTCCCGCAATTTTGACTACAAATCCATAGTCAAAACCGCGTATATGTCACCTATACAAACGCCGCACCCGCGACCTTGCCGGAGGATACAAGAAACAATCGGGAGGCGCGAGTCGTACATAATGGCTACAGAAGCGTCTGGTGGAATGTTGACACCTCGAACAAAGGTAGCCAAAACACCCACATAATAAATAAAGTGCCGAATCTTTGTTCGCCTCCACCCCAACCTTCCAAACAATCGAATGTTTCTTCGCTTTCCCCACTGGCCAGTTTATTATAGAGACATGAGTCCTCCCACCCTGCTCTTCCTATTCTTTCCCCTCTACTGCTTCGCCCAAGGCCCGCTGGACGGTTACATGAAAGGCAAAGGCCACCTGGATGTAGCCCCTTCCTTCTCCTTCAATTCTGCGCAGGACTTCGCCAGGGCCAACGGCCAACGCTATGCCAACACGTACCGGGGCAATATGCTCGGCGTGTTTGCCACCTACGGCCTGACGGAGCGGTTCGATCTGGTGGGTACGGCGGCGTATGTGTTCACGAAAGAACAGAGCGGCTGGCAGGACGGGGGCTTTTTTGTCAAATACCGCCCTTTTTACGCCGAGATTGGTGCGGCGGGCAAACTGGGTTTGATTTTCGGCAGCGGGGTCTCGTTTCCCATCGGCAATTACCAACCGACGGCCACTGGGGCATTGGGACAAAGGGCAGTCGCAGTACCCGCCAAACTGATCGTGCAATGGGAAACACCCGTCGGCTTCTTCGTAAACGTGACCGGCGGCTACCATTGGCGGCTGGATGACCTGCGCACCGAGGATGTGGCGGCGGTACGGCGCAGTCGCCCGGAATACGCACCCATACAGCCGCCGCCTTTTACCACGGCCCTGCTGAAAATCGGTTTCCCCAGTCAGCACTATTATCTGGATGCCTGGTTGGAATGGCAACACACAGCGGGCGGTGCGGACTATGTGCCGGATGTTGTGGACTTGCCGCAGGCCTACGGCGTATCGTACACGCAGGTGGGTGGCACGGCCTACTATTCCGAAGATACGCGGGTAGGCGTTTATTTCAGCACGGCCTACATCCTGGGCGGGCGCAACACGAGTCGGCTCTTCCGCCTGACCGTTGGGCTGGTGGGCAAATTTTAAGGCCGTTCTCAATTTTACTCCCTACTTTCCAGCCCGTTTTTGTTCCATCCTCACTTCCCCCTCGTCCGTGCATCTGCTTCTGGCATTTATCCGGCTGTTGCGATTGCCCAATCTGGTCATCGTCTTCCTCACGCAGTTCGTGCCGTACTGGTTCGCGCTACGGCCCGCTATTCTGCGGGCGGGCGGCATCCCGGTGCTAACCGAGCGGACGTTTGGCTACATCGCCGCCGCGACGGTGCTGACCACACTGGCTGGTTATCTGCTGAACGACTACTATGACCGCGACATCGATGCCCTGAACAAGCCCAAACGGGTCATTTGGGGCCGCTATTTGCCCAGTTGGTTTGCGTTGGTCATATATGCGGGCCTGGTGACGGTGGTGCATTACCTGGCACTGGTGATTGATGCGGAACTGCGCCCGGCCAGTCGATGGCCATTGTGGGTCTATCCCGGCGTTTCGTTCATGTTGTTTTTGTACGCGTGGCAGCTCAAGTGCACGGCCATCATCGGCAATTTGCTGGTATCTATGCTTTGCGGTGTGGTGCCGATCATTATCCTGTTTCCCGAAGAGCGGCCCATCTGGTTGAGCTCCTTCCAGCAGCCAGAGGCCATCCAACAGGCGGTGGGGCTGGTCTGGCTGTACGCACTGTTCGGCTTTGTCACCAATCTGTTGCGCGAACAAGTGAAGGATTTGGAGGATTTTCAGGGCGACGCGGCTTGCGGGTGCGCTACGTTGGCCGTGGTGAAAGGGGTGCGTTTTGCGAAAAAACCCGCCGGATTTACCGGACTTACGGCGAGCATTTTAATCGTTTTTTTGTTGTTTTTCTGGCAACAGACGGGTGCGCCCGACTGGCAGATCGCCGCCGGAGGGGTATTTATGCTGCTGCCCGCGCTATTCACCACGTATAGCGTATACACGGCCCGGACCAAACGCGATTTCAGCCGGGCCAGCGGCTGGACCAAAGTCATTATGCTCACCGGGCTGCTGCTGCTGTTGCGTTGCTGGCCGGAACACCCCATGGAGGCGTTGGAAGGGGTAGATTGGTGGAGAATGGTAGGGGCAGGATAACAGAGAAGGATTTGAAGATTGAAGGATATTAGTATTTTTATTGTCCTCCCATTACCTGATGTTCTATTGTTTCAATTAAATCCTCGTATCCTCCGAAAACCCCTATCAGCCAAAAAATGCGTCCACTCATCTTAGCTTCCAAAAGCCCACGCCGGAGCCAACTGTTGCGCGAGGCCGGTTTTGACTTCACGGTGCAGGCCTTCGATGTGGATGAAAGCTTCTCCGACACCATGCCGGTGGAGGAAGTCGCTCCTTGGTTGGCCGAGCAAAAAGCCCAAGCTGCCACCCATCTCCTCCAAGACCGCGAGATCGTGCTGGCTGCCGATTCGGTGGTCATTCTGGATGGTATAATCTATAACAAACCAATAGATTACGCCGATGCTTTTCGGATGATTCGGTTACTGTCGGGGCGGCAGCACACAGTGATCACCGGCGTATGCCTGCTGGCCAAAGAACGCGCACGTACCTTCGCGGGCGTTACCCAAGTCTGGTTCGCCGATCTCACCGACGCCGAAATAGACTATTATATCCGCACTTGCCCCCCTTTCGACAAGGCCGGTTCTTATGGCGCGCAGGACTGGATTGGTCATTGCAAAATCACCCGCATCGAAGGCACTTTCCAAAACGTAATGGGGCTGCCAGTGGATTTGGTGTACCGGGAATTGATGGAATTTGAAGGATGACTATCCTCCTCACCGTCACCAACGACCTGACCTACGACCAGCGGATGCAGCGCATCTGCACGTCGCTGGCGGCGCATGGCCACACTGTAAGGTTGGTGGGCCGCCAACTGCCAGGGTCGGTGCCTTTAATCATTCAGCCCTTTGGGCAAAAACGCCTCCGCTGTCGCTTTCACCAAGGTTTTGCTTTTTATGTGGAGTATAACCTTCGCCTTTTGGGCTACTTGCTCACCGCCCGCTACGATGTGGTCTGTTCCATTGACCTGGACACGCTGGCCGCTGGTTGCCTGGCGACGCTGCTGCGTCGCAAGCAGCGGGTGTTCGATGCGCATGAGTATTTCACGGAGGTGCCGGAGGTGATACATCGCCCCTTCGTGCGGGCTTTTTGGGGCTGGGTGGCGCGGCTTTGTCTGCCGTTTTATCGGTTTGCTTATACGGTGGGACCGGGGTTGGCGGAGGTATTGGGGAAAAAGTATGGAGTGGAGTTTTTGGTGGTGCGGAATACGCCGGTGGTTAGCCCACGCGTAGAGGAGGCTTCCACTCGCCCCGCCGTAACGGAAGCCCCCCCCTACTCCCCCGTAAGGGCGGGGAGTAGTACTCACTGCGCCGAAAAGAGAAGTTGGCCGCTGCGCCGTTTGGAGAAGGAGAGTGGCGATACGGAGGCTGATAATACGGAAGTTGGTGGAGAGGATGTAATGGGCGGCTCCCCCCCTTTACGGGGGGGCGGGGGGAGGGTTTACGCTACGGGGGACCAAACAAGGGCTATACTTTTCTACCAAGGTGCACTAAACG
>JAYUXG010000019.1:0-2168 GCA_043753125.1 Saprospirales bacterium
AACGCAATGGCGTGTGCAAGTGGGGAGACATTTCAAACCCTTTGCGAATGGAGCGTTGTATATTTAGATACATAAATACCCCAAATAACACTAAAACGAGCAAGTAAAGCAGGGCTTGGAGGCCATTGAAAAAAACCTGAACGCCCACAAAAAGCAAGGCCACGCCCAACAGCCAGGCATAGCGACGCCAATTCACTAAGTAGCGCATCAGGTTGACGTACTCGTCGGCGGTTAAAGAGAAATTTAACTGGATGTTCATTTTTCACTAATCTTCAACAACCCGATCCAACGGTAACGTCGCCAATCAACGAGGTAACGCATCAGGTTGGTATATTCGGGCTGGGTCAGGGAAAAACTCAGATGGATGTTCATTTGGAAAAATTGTTTTATGCGGCGAATATAGAATTTAATTTGCTAACGTGGCCAATTTGCCAATAACCCAGCACTTTATTGGTCGCCCCATTTCTCAACAATCTCAACATTTTCAACCACCTCCACAAAATTAGAATCATGGAAAACAACGAAGCCTACTTCGAGGCCAACCGCCACGGCTGGAACCTTAAAACCGATGTACACCGCAGCTCCGATTTTTACAATCTGGACGGCTGGAAAAAAGACGGCAACAGCCTCACGCCCATCGAGTTGCGTGAGGTCGGGGACGTGCGTGGCAAAAAACTACTCCATTTGCAGTGCCATTTTGGCCAGGACACCCTGTCGTGGGCCAGACTGGGGGCCGAGGTCACCGGCTGCGACCTATCGGACCAAGCCATCGAGCTGGCCCGGCAACTGGCGGCGGAACTGGACCTGCCGGCCCGTTTCGTGCGCTGCAACGTGCTGGACCTGCGCGACCACTTGGAGGACGAGTTCGACATCGTGTTCACCTCTTACGGCACCATCGGTTGGCTGCCCGACCTGGAACCTTGGGCCGCCGTGGTCAGCCACTTCGTCAAACGGGGTGGATTTTTTTACATCGCTGATTTTCACCCGGTTATCTGGATGATGGACAACGAGATGACGCATCTGAAATACGCTTACCACAACGCGGGGGTGATCGAGACGGAGCAAATCGGCTCTTATGCCAACCGCTATGCTGACACTAAGTACAAGGAATACGGCTGGAACCATAGCCTGTCGGAGGTAATCAACAGCCTCGTCCGACATGGGTTGCGCATCGAGTTCTTGAACGAATACCCCTACTCGCCTTATGATTGTTTTTCCAAAACGGTGCGCGGAGAAGATGGCAACTATCGCATTCAAGGATTGGAAAATGTGCTGCCAATGGTGTATTCTTTGAAGGCCGGGAGAGAGTAAGGCTGCATATTCCACTTAACGGCATTTTTTTAGAACAATTTGAAGTTGACCTATATTCAGCTTTGACCCTGCCGCCCTGCCCAAATCCGACGATGTGCTGGCCGATTTGCCAATAAGTGTCGAGCAGGGCCGTATTGGTGGCTTGGACGGTTTTGGTCTGCCCGATGGCATAAACTTCCGAAATAAGGACGAGTAGATTTTGATATAGGGCCAGTAGTACCGGTAGCAGTCATGCCACCCAAGTGCCCGCTGCCCAATTGACTGGCAGCATAGAAAGGAATAGTGGTATTGGTCAAAAAACCGCCAGATGCTTCGTCTGAAGAGGGGCTGGTGTTGGACACCTGCAGTTGCATGGTTACTTGCACGTCATGGGAGTGCGCGGGCAGTTGTTTGGTCAGCAGCGTGTGCGATGCTGCACCACCTGCTTCTCCCAACTCATAATTGCTTTTGCCAGGGGCCTGGCCCTGGCAGACAGGTGCTCGCCCGCGCAGGGCGGGCAGGGCGAAAGTACTTATGCCATCACCGCCGTAGGTAGTGCCCAAGAGCGAGAAAAGGGCGTCGTACTGAGAGATAGATAAGATTTGGCCTTGGCAGAAGGCCCACGAAGTTGTCGGCGAACAGAACGATGGAGCCAATGAATGCTTCATTCATAGTGGAAAGATTGTTTTTGTTGGTGAAAATAATGTTGTAAAAAAATTAGGGACAGCCCAATTTGCATCGAACTGCCCCGTGGTTTACCAATGTCATCTTCCTATAATTGGGTACTGCGCGGTTAGTTTATGGAAGAAACTGGCAGTAACTTGTTGAGTATCAAACTCATTTTTTTCATCAGGTTGCGTTTTGCCTCATTCTGTCGG
>JAYUXG010000020.1:0-2167 GCA_043753125.1 Saprospirales bacterium
CCGGCAATGGCCCAAAACCTCATTGATAAACCCATGACTATCAAAGAACTTCTATTAACAAGACCGCAAATGATTCCATAAATTAATCGCGCAGTACCAGAAGTTACGTCTTTTTTAAATTCGGGATCGCTCCAGTAATGGACAAGTTGCTGTAGCCCTTCGACGACTCGATTATTTTCACCTTGGGCTAACCACTGGCGCAGCGTTTCTTTCGCGGACATAGGAGTAATTTGTGTAAACTCCGCTAAGATAGATGATAAGAAGCAAAAACAGCAAAGAAACGAAAATTTATTATCACTTATCAATGAAACGACGAATCATGTTCGCCCTTCAGCTTACTACCCTCCCGTGCCAAACGTAAATATCCGGCTAACTCTGCATTAGTACAGGATAGTGCTTTCCAGTGCTTGCAGATAGCGTTAGTCATAAATTTGCTATGTAAATTACCCCCGCTCCAATCGAACCTTCATCCGCTGAATCCGATCCGCCAGTTTCTCCGAACTCAACTTCTCCCGCAAGCGCGTCACGATAAGCGGAAAAGCAAACGGCGTGGCCTTAGCAGGCGTTCGCAGCACGATCTGGCCTGCGGCAATGCGCTGCAAGGCTGCCAGCAAGCGTTCCTCTTCCAATTGGAACTGCATGACCTCACGGTATGCTTGGCGCAGCAGCAAGTTGTCCGGCTCATAATCCGTAAACACACCGAAGAACAGCTGCGAAGAGGCCTGTAGGTGCCGTCCCATTTTTTCCTTGCCGGGAAATCCCTTGAAGACCAGCCCGGCGATGCCCGCAATGTCGCGGAAACGGCGGCGGGCCATTTCCACGCTGTTCACGCTGGCCTGGATGTCTCCGCTTAGATTTTCTGTAGAAAACAGCCCTTTTTTCAAAGCAGCCTCCACCGGAATTGGCAGATCGCTGAGCAACTCAAAGCCATAGTCATTGACCGCCATACTAAAAGTAATGGGGGTCAACTGGGCAATCCGGTAGGCCAGCAGCGCACTCAAGCCCTCGTGCACCGCCCGACCCTCGAACGGGTAGCAGACCAAATGGTGGCCTTCGGTATCGCTGAAATATTCGATTAACAGTTCCGACTCGTCGGGCAGATGCGATCGCTGTTGTTGCAAGGCCAATAAAGGCAGTACTTTTTCCATTTCGGGAGCAGTGACATCGCCCACGGCCGCCAAGGCGATCAGTTCGCGTATTTCGGTCGCCAATTCAGAGGAGAGAGCCATACGTCCGCCCGCCCACGTAGGAATTTTCCCCTTAGTGGCAGCACTTTTACGTACTTGCACGGTCATATTATGAATACGCACAAATTCCAGGCTTTTACCGGCGTACCAAAATACATCGCCGCGTTTTAGTTGGCCAATGAAACCCTCTTCGATAGAACCCAGAAATTTACCGCCCATGTATTCGATTTGTAGCACCGCATCGCTGACAATAGCCCCGATGCTCAGCCGGTGTTTTTTAGCAATAAAAGCGTTGGTTACCAACCAAATACCATTTTCCTGCGGTTCCACTTTTTTGTATTCGTCATAGGCATAGAGACATTTCCCGCCCTTGGACACAAAGTCAAGGCACCACTGCCAATCCTCGTCGGTGAGGTCGGCGTAAGAGTGGGCGGTCCTTACTTCGGCCAACAACTGATCGGGTCGAAATCCGTCGCTGACGGCCAGCGTCACCAGATATTGGACTAGAACGTCTATACAATTCAAGTAGGGTTGCCGCGCTTCCAGGCGTTGGTGGGCCACGGCTTGGCGCAGGGCAGCCCCTTCTATTATTTCGAGAGAATGGGTGGGTAAAAAGTAGATTTTGCTGATCGCGCCGGGCTGGTGTCCGGCCCGTCCGGCCCGCTGCATGAACCGCGCCACGCCCTTGGGGCTGCCGATCTGGATAACGGTCTGCACCGGGCGAAAATCAACGCCCAGATCCAGGCTGGAGGTACAGACCACGGCCTTTAATCGGCCCGTGTGCAAACTTTCCTCCACCCAGTCCCGGATTTCCCGGCTCAACGATCCGTGGTGCATGGCCAGTTGCCCGGCCAGCATCGGGTCGGTCTCTAAGAGTTGCTGGTACCAGATCTCGCACTGGCGGCGGGTATTAGTGAAAATGAGCGTGCTTTGGCTTTGGTGAATAATGGGAATGACCTTGTCCACCAAGTGGACTCCCA
>JAYUXG010000021.1:0-12800 GCA_043753125.1 Saprospirales bacterium
TACAGCTGACGGCCTTTGGATTGAGCGGTCCGATCACGGCTGCGCACATCCACCGGGGCGCAGAGGGCGAAGTCGGCCCGGTGGTAGCACCGTTGGTGGTCAGCGGCAACAACGTCAGCGGAAATGTTCTTTTGAACACATTGCCAACCAATTTTTTGCAAAAAGTAGATAGTGGCCAGTTTTACCTCAATGTACACACTGCTGCCAATCCGGGCGGTGAAATCCGCGGCCAGTTGCGCCGTGCAGCCAGCTTCAGCGGGGTGGCTACCTTGACTGGCGATCAGGAAGTGCCCCCGGTAGCCACTACGGCCAGTGGCACGGGTTGGTTGACCATGAATGGCACTATGGATTCCGTGACCTATGCCGTGCTGACTACCGGGATGGTGCCGACGGCCGCCCACATTCACCGGGGGGTGCGAGGAGTGGCCGGGCCAGTAGTGTTGCCTTTGACGGCATCGGTGGCGGTGCCGGGTTTCTTCATGAGCACGGCAGTCGCGGTAGACTCGACTCTGCTGGTGGATTTGCTGGCCAATAGATTGTATTTCAATGTACATACTGCTGCTCATCCCGGTGGAGAGATTCGGGGCCAAATCGAATCCAACGTGCGCAATACTTACGGCTTTGACCTGTGCGGAACGCAGGAAGTGCCGCCCAACAATAGTCGCGGCATCGGGGCGGGCTTGGTTTCGCTGGACCGCACCCGTACTTCCCTACGCTATGCGCTCCTGGTAGACTCGTTGAGTGCCCCCGCCACTGCTGCCCACATCCACAAGGGAGCGTTTGGCGTAAATGGACCAGTGCGCATTGGTCTTACTGTACCGACCCCTTATTCCACTAATGTGGTCCCGGTGGGGGACTCCATATTCACTTTCCTGGAAAACGACCTGTTGTACATGAATGTGCATACTGCGAATTTTCCAGGTGGGGAAATTCGCGGCCAAGTCAGGAATGGTCTCTTTTGCGCCCCAAGTTCGGCAGTGCAAGACCCGGTGGTGCAAGCGTTGGAAATTTTCCCCAATCCGCTACAGACCAGCCTAAACGTCCGTTTCGATAGCCGCGAAGACTTCACGGGTCAGTTGCGGTTGATGGATATGACCGGACGGGTAGCCTGGGAACAGGCGATGGATATTTTCAGCGGGGAACAGGTATGGTCGCTGCCGTTGCCTGCTTTGCAGCAAGGCGTTTACTTTTTGACCTTGCATCAACAAAACCGACTGGTGTTTTACCATAAATTGGTGAAAATGTAGGAGACCAGCTATCTGGAAAATATGGAGTGGTCGGCTTACACAAGCCGACCACTTTTTTTGTTGCACCACAAAACAAAAAGCCCCCTGTCCAAACCGCGCCGGGGTCATATTATAATACGCAGGCTCCGGGCTAGAGGTAATCCCAAAAATTTGCCCAAAAATACGCAGAGCGTTGAGACCCGCTAAACACAACACCGATTTCCAATTGGCACTCAAAAGTCGGATTTTCCCCTTATTTTTGCCCTTCTATTTCCACCCACCGTCACCACAGTGTCCAAGCCTCTTTGCACGTTCGGTTAAAAATTACCTCACCATTTAATACAAAGACAAAAAATTTAATGGGTCAGACCGTCCATACTACCGACAACCTACAACTCATCCGCGAGAGCGCCCATGCCTTCGCCGAGACCCACATCCGCCCGCACGTGATGGAGTGGGACGAACTCCAGCACTTTCCGATGGACCTGTTCCACCGTATGGGCGAACAGGGCTTTCTGGGGGTGCTGGTGCCGGAAGTTTATGGAGGGGCCGGATTGGGTTATCAGGAATATATCACCGTCATCGAGGAAATTTCCAAGGTTTGCGGCTCCATTGGCCTCAGTGTGGCGGCACACAACTCACTATGTACCAACCATATTCTGTCGTTTGCCAACGAAGAGCAAAAGCAAAAATACCTGCCACTGTTGGCCACCGGCCAATGGATCGGGGCTTGGGGTCTCACCGAACCGAACACCGGTTCGGATGCCATGCGTATGCAATGCACGGCCACCCGCGACGGCAATCACTTTGTGCTGAATGGCACCAAGAGCTGGATCACCCATGGTAAGAGCGGCCACGTGGCGGTGGTAATCGCCCGCACTGGCGACCTGCTGGATAGCCGCGGCATGACCGCCTTTGTGGTGGAGCGCGGCACACCGGGATTCTCGGCTGGCAAAAAAGAAAATAAACTGGGGATGCGGGCCAGCGAGACCGCCGAAATGGTTTTTGATAATTGCCGCATCCACGAAAGTCAAGTATTGGGCGTGGAAGGCGAGGGCTTTATCCAATCCATGAAGATACTGGATGGTGGCCGTATTTCCATTGCTGCGCTGTCGCTCGGCATCGCCAAAGGTGCCTATGAAGCCTCAGTGAAGTATTCCAAAGAACGCCACCAATTTGGGCAACCCATCGCCAACTTCCAGGGCATTAGCTTCAAGCTGGCGGATATGGCCACTCAGATCGAAGCTGCCGAGCTGCTCACCCGCCAAGCCGGGATGCTGAAAGATGCGGGCCAGAAATGCACCAAGCAAGCGGCCATGGCCAAATACTATGCTTCCGAAGTAGCAGTAAAGGTGAGTACGGACGCGGTACAGGTGTACGGCGGCTATGGCTACACCAAAGATTTTCCGGTGGAAAAATTCTACCGCGACTCCAAGCTCTGCACTATCGGCGAAGGCACTTCCGAGATCCAAAAATTGGTGATTGCGCGCGAGGCGTTGAAGGGGAACTAAATGTATAAGTTGGTCAATGGGCGATTGCGAAGAGTCACTGAGAAAAAAAGTGGGCGCGGGCCATAGCACCCCGCACCCAACTTATGGTTGATAAAAGTTGAGCAAATACTTGGTCAGTGGAGGTGGATGCTGGTATATTTGCCAGTACTCTCTTGAATGAAGAATTGTTTTGTTTTGTAATTTTCGGCCTCCGCTGCTTTTTGGCTCCGGAGGCCTTTTTATATGCCTGCCTCATATCGCACCCTCGTATGCACATCCACACGCTCGACCTTGACTTTCTTGACTTGACCGATGCGGTCGCCGTTTTTGTGGTGGAAGGGCCGCAAGGACTGGCACTGGTGGAGACCGGTCCGGCCTCTACCCTACCCCATTTAGAAGCGGCACTGGCGAGAGCAGGTTGGCAAATTGCTGATTTTCAGCACGTTTTCCTGACCCATATCCATTTTGATCACGCGGGGGCGGCTTGGGCCTTCGCTGAAAAAGGAGCGACTATTCATGTCCACCCGCTTGGACTGCCGCACTTGGCGGCCCCCGACAAACTGTACAATTCTGCCCGCATGATTTACGGCGACGATATGGACCGGCTTTGGGGGCCAATGCACCCGATCCCCGTCGACCAGTTACACGCGTCTGGCCACGGCGAGGTAGTGGAGGCTGCGGGATTGCGGTTTACCGCCTGGCATACGCCCGGCCATGCGGTGCACCATGTGGCTTGGGAGGTGGCCGCTGTAGAGGAAGCCCCCGTTATCTCCCCCATCGTGGAAGCCCCCCCCTACCCCCCCGTGAAGGGGGGGAGTGGCACTCACTCTGCCGAAAGTCAGGAGCAAAATTCTAGCTCTACTACGATCATGCCCGCCCCCTTTACGGGGGGAACGGGGGGGCTTAACGCCGCCATTTTCACCGGCGATGTGGCCGGAGTGCGCATTGGCGGCGGCCCAGTAATGCCGCCTTGCCCGCCCCCGGATATTCAGGTGGAAGATTGGCAGGCATCCATTCAACTTTTGCGAGAATTACCCATCGAAACGCTTTATTTGACCCATTTTGGGGCCATTACCGACAAAGAAGCGCATCTGGATGCACTGGAACGGCAATTGTTGATCTGGGCGGAATGGATGCGCCCATATGCCGACCAGCAGATACCGGCGGCGGAGATTGTGCCTGCCTTTCAGGCTTTTGTGCAACAGGAACTAATCGCCCAAGGCGTGGACACTACTGCGCTGCAACGCTACGAGATTGCTAATCCATCTTATATGTCGGTGTCGGGTTTGTTGCGCTATTGGAATAAGAAAAATAAGAAGTGAACGGCCAACGACCGATCAACTAATCAACCAGTTAACCCATCAACTAGTAACGAGCCAACTTACATGATACTCAATCAACACACCCTAGCCCTGCGCGCCCAAGTCGAGGATGTCGTCAAGGATTTGCAGCAATTAAGCCAAGAAATTGGCCACGGCGAGCTGGCCGCCAAGGTCGGCGAGCTACGCAACCGTATGACCGAGCCATATATGTTCGTCATCGTGGGCGAGGTGAAAGCGGGCAAGAGCAGCTTTGTGAATGCTTTGCTGGATGCCGGGCGGGAGATATGCGCGGTGGCTCCGCAACCGATGACCGACACCATTCAACAGATCTTGTATGGCGAAAAGGAGGAGATCATCGTGGTGAATCCCTATTTGAAAAAAATCCTGTTGCCGGTGGATATTCTGCGCGACATCGCTATCGTGGATACGCCCGGCACCAACTCTATTGTGGAAAAGCACCAGGAAATTACCGAGAACTTTATCCCGGCCAGCGATCTGGTAATTTTCGTCTTTGAGGCCAAGAACCCCTACCGCCAGTCATCGTGGGATTTTTTCGACTTTATCCACCGCGATTGGCATAAGAAGATCATATTCGTGCTACAACAAAAAGACCTTTTGAATGCCAAAGATTTGGAGGTGAACGAGCGCGGTTTGTACGATTTTGCTTTAAAGAAAGGGGTATGCGAACCCGTGCTTTTCTCGGTGAGTGCGAAGGCCGAACTGGAAGGCCATTTTGACCAGAGCAATTTCTCCACCGTGCGCGACTACATCCGTACCCACGTGACTGGTGGGCGCGGCGCAGCGATGAAACTGCGCAACAACATCGCTACGTCGCGCAACATCCTTGATCGGGTACGCCAGGACTTGGACACACGTGCTCAACAATATGCGCTGGATACCGCTTTTCGCGACGACATTTACCAAACGCTGAACAGCCAGGAGGCAAAATCGAACCACCAAGTTGGCCAACTCATTGAGAATCTGCTGAATGCTTACGACGGCATTACCAAGGCTATTGGGCAGGAACTGTCGGATGGGCTGTCGTTCCCATCGTTGTTGCGACGTTCGTTCATGGGCATTTTTGGTAAACAGGCTTCCATCAAGTCATGGCTGGACGAACTGACCCAAAAACTCGATCAGCGACTCAACGGGGAATTGAAAGTGAAACTGAACGAGGGTGTGGTGGACTTGGCGGATTCGGTGCAACAGATGGCCAAAATGATCGACCTGAAAATCCGCGTAGGCAGTACGGTGGTGTCGAGCGATTCGTACATCTTCGAGCACATCGCCGACAAGCGTTCCGCCGTGTTAAAAGAGCTGCAGGAGGCCTTTGGTCGGTTCATGTCGCGCTCCGAGAACTTCACCGACCACCGGCTTTTCCCGGAAAATGCGGCAGTGTCGCCCAACATAGCCGCTGGCAGCGGTGTAGCCATCATAGGCTTTGTGGTGGCGGCAGTCACCAATGTAGCGGTGCTGGACATCACCGGCGGGGTGCTGGCCAGCATCGGCATCTTATTTGCGGGCATCACCGCTGGGATGCAGCGTCGCAAGATCATCAACGGCTACCAGGAAGAAATCGCCAAAGGGCGGGAGCGAATGCTAGAAGCCCTGGAGACCAAATTGCGGGGTTACGTGCGCACCATCAAGACGCGAATTGGCGAGAATTTTGGCAACTTGGACGCGTTGCTGGCGAACGAGGAAAAGCAAATCGCCCATTTTGATCAACGGCATTCGGCCTTGGTGGAGAGGTTGGGAGAGGTGGATGGAAAATTAATTATAAATGATGAAGGATGAATGTGTTACGCTGGAAATGCACGACCCTGACCGTATACTTTTCTGGCAATTCCTGATAAAACCGGCGGCAATCCTTTGTAGCTGCCGATGAAGCCAGCCCCGCCGATGATACCTGCTTTTTTCATGATTTAAGATTTTTATAAACATGATGTGGGAGAGTGCGGGGCTGACTTTACATCAACCCGCACGATTCTTGGGCTTTAGCCGACCAAGTAGCGAAAAGAAAGGTAGCACCTCATATGGTTGGGTGTGAAACAGTCCAATTCAAGTATCCAGAAGCCTGAGGAGACAAAAATAGCGGGACTTCGGGACTACTTTTCGGAAATCGGCGATTTAAAATTTGCCGCGTTGCTGTTCGTGTACACCTGCGTGTTGTTTGCGCGGATCGAAAGGGCTCTATAAACTTTCGGTTGTGGCTTCCGGGCAACTAAGAGTAGAAAGACATTGCCGAATTTTCCAGCCATCTCTTTCTAGGCCTTCCCTAGCGCAGCAAAGTAACCTCCCCTACCCTTTTCCCTTCTTTCGCCCCGCAGGCAATCTCGATAATATACACGTACACGTCCGATGGTGCGGGCTTCCCATCAATCGTGCCGTCCCAGAAAACATCGCCCTGGTGGTCGCACACTTTTTCGCCCCAGCGGTCATAGATGGTCAGTCGCGTGATGACCTCCGACCGCTCGCCCACGGTTTCAAACACATCGTTCACCCCATCATCATTGGGTGTGAAAGCATTGGGGATCAGCACATTGTCCGGCCCGCAGGGTGGAAATACCAGTACGCGATACTCCACCGTCGCGGAACAGCCATTCGCATCGGTCACCGCGAGCAAGTAAAGGTACAGGCCGCCACTGTCCTGCTGCACTTGCAGGGTCGCGCAATTGTCGCAGCCGGTCACGTTGGGTACCCAGACATATTGCAAATATCCTTTTGGCCCATTGATATCAATGGGCTGGCTGGCTTCCCCAAACAACGTATCGGGGATGGCCACCTCCGGTACGGGTAACTTGGTCGCCGTGATGCAATGGGTACTGTCGCAGCCATTAGTAGCCTTAAAAGTGCGGCACACCTGTCCATCTTGCGTCAACAGCGTATCGAACACCGGAAGCGCGTCGCCCGTACAGAAAGTGCGTGTTTCGGTGGTCTCTATTTTGGGCAACAAGAACAATTCCTGGTAAATAATGCTGTCGCAGCCATTTGCCTGTGGGATGTGCAAGGTGTACATACCCGGCGTCTCCGTCATTTGGTTCAAGACCATTACCGGCCTGCTGGGACAGGTCGTAACGGGCGGCAAGAGCAGTGAATCCACCGGCAGCACCGTGACCGTAGCACTGGCCGTAGCAGTACAGCCGCCTGGAAAAGTTACCACCACATTGTATTGCGAGGTCAACTTGGGCTGCACAATTTGCTGATAATGGGTGGGATTCGTCAAGTCCGGGCCAAACCATTGATAAGTCGCCCCGGCACCAGCACCGGGTACGGTGGCCAGAGTCGCCATTTGTCCGCTGCACAGCACCGCACCGGGCAGCGCAATGGACACCGCCGCGCCAAATATCACTTCAAAACGGTGCAACAGGGTACAATCACCGCGTCTTTCTTCCAGAACAAATATCTGCGGCTGTCCGGGCAGCACATCGTCGGGCGGATAGAAGGTGGTGGTGGCACAGGTATCGCATAGCACGGCAACGGGGGCCAACCATTGGTAAGTGGACCCGGCCTGGGCCATGATGCCGAGCCGAATCGGTTGAATAATACAGCTTTGGATGGTCGGGTGTTGTAAAACGGTGGAGGGCACCAGCAGCACACGCTCGGTACAGGCACAGTTGCCCACCGCCGGAAGCACGACGAGCAGGTGGCACCTATCCGCCAACTGGAAAGTCAGGACGCCGGATAAGGGCAGGGCTGCACCGGGCAGCAGGGTTTGGACCGTTGCAATAGTTTGTAACAGGCTATCCCCCGCCGATAGGGTACCACTGACATCCGCATCCTGCCAGATTTGCGCGTACACCCCGGACGCCGCAGGCACCGTGCCCACGTTGTTGATCGTGATCGTAGCGTTGATCTGCCCAGTATTGGAGAGTTGGAGCGTGATGTTGCTCAACGTCAGTTCTGGTCGTGCCAGGGCAATGTTGGCAATCGCCTCGCCAGTGGCCACGTACACCGTGCATGAATCGCCCGTCAATGCACAAAATGCTTCGGAGCGGATGCGGGCCTGGGCCAACAGGTGCTGATCGGTGCAACCAGCCGTCTGGTCGTAAGTCAGGGAAAATTGAAACTTCACGATGGTGCCCGCCTGGGCATTGGTAGGTAGAGGCACCCGAAAGCCGCCGGGGAACACCGTGGGCGTGCCATCGACGGCATTCTGCTGGGGCAGGTACGAACCGGGTACCAAGGTGGCCCCCAATGGTAAGGCCACGTATACACTGTCGCTGGCCGATGGCGTTCCACCCAGCGACATAGACAGTTGGAACTTTTGCATACCTCCACAATAAACATTTTGATTATCAACACCTTGCAGGCTCATGGCCACCCCGTAGCCAGCATTCAGGCCGGTTATCTGCAAGGCATTGCCCGGCTTGTTCAGCACATTGATTTCCCGACCGCAAGCACTTTGACCGGAGGTACCGAAAAACGGCTGGGCATTGGCCACAAAACCGCACTCCGCCAACGTGCGAAAACGGATGCGCAACGCGTTTTGCGGGTACAAGTCCACCCCCGGCAGGCCATTCGCGGCCAGGGCGGGGTGCAGGCTATCCAACGCCCACTGGTAGAAATTGCCCGACAGCAACTGCGGATCGGCGATGGGCTGGTAAGCAGTACCGACCGGGTAAGCGACTGCACAGGAACCTGGCACCAGGCTCAGGCCCGCAGGTAGTTTTACAGTGGCGTAAGGATCAAAGGCGTAGCCGACCTTGGCATTGTAGATTTCCAGTTCAAAATAGTCGGATTCGGTACACAACTGGATGGAAAGGGGCTGCTGTTTGATGTCCAGCTCCAACTCCGGGCTTTGTACCCGTAGCTGCACCACAAAAGTATCGCGATGACAGCTGGCCTGTCCCAGATCGGTGAACGGTGCGCATCCCCAGCCAAAGATCAACAGGATAAAATCCTGATCGCAGGCGGCATTGCGGCCCTGTAACCGGAAGTCGCGCTGGCTGAAACCGTTGATGGTCGCCAGTTGAAAAACACCCTGGGTACCGGGCAGCGTTTGCGCCGGCGGGGAGGCTTGGAGCAGCTCAAAGTCTAGGGCCTGCCCCGAGGGGGATACTGCGGCTACCCACACGTTGGGCGCGGGGGTGACAAAGACGTTTTGCAACGTAAAATTCACCCCGAATTCGCTGGTTGGCATATTCACAATGGTGTCCGCCGACGAGAAAACCAGGCTGGGCTGATTGGCATAAAAACCCAGTATATTGCCATACACACTGGTAGAAATACTTGGTTCGTGCAGGCCCGGCGCGTATTGGTAAGTCACGTATTGTGTGGAGGAATCCGGGGTTTCGAAATGGCAGTCTGCCTGGAATTTCACGGTGGCTCCCAGCACAAACCCCTCGTCCACGGGGTCGGCGAACGCCGGATCGAAATTGACACTTACGAGTGTATCGAACACCGCAAATTCGAGCGGCAGTTGGTCCAGTTGTGGCAAGCTGTCTTGCAAAGCCAGATAAAGCAGGCGCACCGACTCCACCTGTAAGCCCGCTGGAAAAGTCTGTTTATAATCCAGAATGTAGGCCAACGGCCGCACCTCGTACGGGAACATATTCTCGCGGGCCAAGTGTATGCCAAAGCGATAGGGCTGCACCGTCGCCGAGCTTTCGCACGATCTGATGGCGATCAAGTTATTGGCGTTCCTGATCCGATAACCGGAATACTGGCTTTTCCGGAAAGCTACCTCGTTCCAGGCAAACGGGCGGTCCGTCATGGCCACAGCGGTACGGAAGCCTACCAATGGCGGCTTAGGAAAATTGTTGGACAAGGGATAAAAATTGGGCCTGATCCGAAAATCCGTGTAGAAAAAGATGGAATCACCCATGTCGAGCGTGGGCTTGGGCAGGCAGCCGCTGGCGTACAACTCATTCAGTTTGGCCTTGAAAATATGCCGCTGACTCGCCACTTGGTCCAGCACCGCCGGGGGGATGGTGTTGATTAAATGGAGCCTGAAAAAATGCTGGTCGCTTTGGTAAGTCTTATCGTCTATTTCACAGTTTACTTCTGTGCCGTTGGCGTAGCGGATGCGGATAAGATCGCGGACGTGCTGAAACGAGTCGGCGTTCAAAAAGGCATGTTGGCCTGTTTGCGTAACGAAGACATCGTTGTTGGTCGGGACACCCATGTCACTCTTCACTATTTCGTTCCAGATGACCCGACCAAAATTTTGGTAGCCACCGCCCAGGGCCACGTAGCCCTGATACTCCACCCGTAGCGTGTCGCCCGGCAAATAGCGGTCGCGGCGCAGGTTGGACCCGCCGGGCAGGCCAATGCTGTCTGCCCGGCGGTCGTTATCGGCATCCGCTATGCCCAGATTGAGGCGGTAGGTTTTGAAATCCCAGGTAAACTCGCTGCCTGGCGTACCTCCCAACGAATCGCAGCAAAGGGCGTTGCTCATCCCGCCGCCGCCAGGGCCAGGGGTGCAGCGTTCCACCGCCACCTGAAAATCCTGGCACCCGCCGATGCCACAGTCGGGTGGAGCGTTCAGGGTGCGTGACCAGTAAGTCTGTTGCCGCATTGGCAACCGGCAGGGATCGCCACCACAAAAACCAATCGGGTCCACCGCGATGGTAAACTCGCCGCCGCTTTCCGGTAGTATAAAATCGTCATTGCCCGTACAAGCCATACTGTCCTGGCAATCGTAGCGCAGGCAGAGGGGCATGAACAACGAGTCGGCGGGCAGTGGCAATTGGAACGACAGCGCGACGGTGGTGGGTTGGCCGGGAATGGCATTCACCGAGCCAGAAGTGGGGGGGACCCCGCCCAGCAAAATGGGACAGTTGTCATCCAGCGACAAGCCCCACGGCAGCGTAAAGACGACGTTCAGGAACCCGGTGTTTTCCACCAGGCGTCTGGAACGGGCCACGTAGCCCAGCGAGTAGGTTTGCCCATCCCGCAGGCAGGTGCCGACATTCAGGCTCACTGACCCGTTGACCAAGTACCGGGGGTCTGCCCGGATAAGCAGCGTATCCGACACAAAACCGTTGGTCGGACAAATTTTTCGATAAAAATAATTGGCAGTAAAAGTGCCGAGCGTCTGGGTACACTCCTCTACACAGTAATAGACATCGAATAGTAAATCCAATGAATCCAGCGCGGGCACGGTGGGAATGACCAGCGACACATCACTGGCAAATTCCTTGGCGCAGCTGGGCAAGGTCGCTGCCGTCACTGCATTGGGCGGTAACGGCGTAGTAATGCCGTGGCTCACCAAACGAAAAGAAGCAGGGGCGAAGCCATACGCCAGCGGGTTTAGCGCATACAGGCTAAACAGTATGTTCTCGGCGGCGGCCCGTCCGTTGTTTTTGATCTTCACGCGCAGCGTACTGGGCAATTCGCCACATTGGTCCACCGACGGTGTCCAAAAATTGGAGAACTCTAGGTCGGGTGTTTTGGTCGAGGGCTGGATCACGGTGCCGACGATCAGGCTATCGTAACGGCAAACCTGGTCGCCGCACCCCCACCCCACCCGCAGCACGGAGGAATTGGTAAAGGCCGGAATACCGCAATCGGTGATGATGATGCGTTCCGTAAAGCAAGCCGTCTCGCCCATTTCCAGCCAAGTGTCGCCATCACCAAAGGCTGTGAACCAGGAACCACTGAAATCGCCCTCGAAGAAAGAGGGTCCGTTGGCCTGGAAATTGGCCCCGGGCAGGGCGGCATCAAACCCCGGCTGATGTTGGTCTTCGAAATGCAGCCCTCCGATCTTGCCAAGGCGGGTGTTGCGCACCCATATTTTGCGAAACAAGGTATCGTAGCGTTCCCCGCTCAACAGGGTATTATCAATACTGTCGATCAACAATAAACCAGTCTCGATGGAAAAAGGCAGGGTGGAGATCTGGACACTGCCCTGCACCGACTGCACCTCCAGGTTGGCCACGAACAGCTGCCCGGCATCGAGTGCCGCCGCTGCCGCACAGTCGGCGGTCAGCAGCAGGGTGGCCGATACGGTGGCATCCGGGGCCAAAATTGGCAGGCCGAACACCGGCGCGGCCAGATTGGCCAAGTTTTGTTCCACCACGCCCAGCATGGAGCCGGGTTGATAGCTCATGCCAGTGGGCAGTGTCACGGTCAGCGTGGCACCGACGATGGGCAGGAGACTAGTGTTTTTCACCTGCACAAAAAAGGTGTCCGTGCCGCACACGAACAGGCCATCACTTTTTTGGTAGGTAATCAGGATATTTTGACTGAAAACCGAACTGGAAAACAGCAGCGTGGAAACAAGAAAGCACCAGCGTAGAAAGGCAACCATGTCTTTGGGTCCCGATAAAAAAGAAAAATCAAGTGGATGTAATAAAGGCGGAGGAGCGGATTAGGGACTTAGGCAGGGTCTTAGTACACCGTAAATTAAATTTCTGAGGATACGAGTATTTGGGTATTTGATCAAAGCACTTGTTAATCAGGTAATTGATCAAATATTCGCATCCTCAAATACTCAAAACAGCTTAATTTAAGGTGTACTTGGGAGGGTTTAGAAAGGCTTAGGAAAAGCAAATAGCCCTTCGCAAATTTTTTACCTTTGCGCCGCCATAGGTTCCCCAACAGTCCTTAACCAATCACCATGCCGATTTTCCGCAAAGTTTGGGCCGTGTATGCCGTCGTCCTGTTCTTGCTGCTGATGACGCTGAGCCTACCGGTCATTGGTGTCAATATGCTGGCCACGCCAGGGCCAAAGGCACTGCGTCGTAACATCAATTACTTGCATCATGTGTTTTCCCCCTTTTTTTTCGCGCTGATTGGGGTGGTCATTCGGGTGGAGGGAC
>JAYUXG010000022.1:0-5413 GCA_043753125.1 Saprospirales bacterium
TGGCCCCCATACGGTGCAGTATGCCACGGCGGGCAGCAAAACCGTCTCGCTCCGGGTCGAGAGTTCCACGGGTTGCGACATGACGGTGACGCAGACGTTGTTGGTAGAAATATGTTGTGGGCTGTCGGTGGGTTTTGTCAGCAACAATGCGGACAGCTCGATATGTATTGGCAAAGCAGTAGTTTTCACCGATACATCCAGTACCACTGATGGAACAATTACTACATGGAAATGGAATTTTGGCGATGGTGCCCAGCCAGCAACAGCCAACACCGCTGGTCCACACACGGTAGAGTATTCTGTTTTGGGCAACATATTTGTTTCCCTCTACGTCGAAACTTCCACGGGCTGCGATACGACGCTGTTCCGAACATTATCAGTGGATACCTGCTGTGTGTTGTCGGCAGGTTTTGTCGGCAATAATGCAGACAGCACGGTGTGCCTCGGCAAGTCGGTGGTCTTTACGGATACTTCTACTACCGACAATGGTACGATCACCTTTTGGCACTGGAACTTTGGAGCGGGTGCTGATCCGGGCACGGCCAACACCCCTGGACCCCATACGGTAAAGTACGTGACGGCGGGTAATCAACTTGTTTCGCTGCTGGTCCAAACTTCCGTGGGTTGCGCGGCGACGGTGACCCAGGCGTTGGTCGTGGATACCTGTTGTGCGTTGTCGGCGACAGTGCAATTTCCAATGGATTGCGCCGTACCGTGTTCGACCGCTACTATTGTGGCTCCCGGTGCTTTCCCGCCAATAACCTACCAGTGGAGCAGTGGCCAGACCGATTCGGTGGCCACTGACCTGGCATCCGGTGATTACGTAGTCACAGTGACCGACGCGCTTGGCTGCACCGACACCGTCTCGTTCCGCATCGAGGAAAGGCAACAGTTTGACATCCCCAATGCCTTCACACCCAATGGCGATAGTGTCAATGACGTGTTCTTCCCGGTTGGCTTTGGGTTTGAGGTGCTGGAGTGGGTGGTGTATTCGCGTTGGGGCCAAAAAGTGTGGAGCGGCAACAACAGCGGTTGGGATGGCCGCCTGGATGGCAACGAGCTGCCCTCCGACGTGTATGTCTATCGCGGCAAAGTGCGCTACAAGGGCGTGGTAGAGGACCGAAAGGGAGAAGTGATGCTCTTGCGATAGGTGGCTGCTTGATGAGATTTTCCAGTTTTTAGAACATGGGAAAATATAAGCGGCTAAATCAATTTCACCCAGCTACTTGCGACTAACCACCTTATTTAAAGCCTCGCATAGATATGATTCTCTCATTACGTATCCGGTTGGCCATTTCATCTTTGTTTGTCAGCGTTTTGGTTTTTGGCCAAACCAACGATGACTGTACCAATGCCGTGTTGATTGCACAGCCGGAAAATTTTTGTTCGGCAGTCGAGGTGGGGAACACCCTCGATGCCACGGCGAGCAGCATACCGCCTTCCAGTTGCCCCACCTTCAATAGCCAGGACGTTTGGTTTTCTTTTGTAGCGGTAGCCTCCGAGGCAACGATCATCCTGCGCGGCTCCACTTTTGAAACACCGGGCGGCACCCTCGAAGCCCCATCGGTGACCCTGTACAGCGGAACTTGTGGCGCGCTCACCGAGTTGGCCTGCCAATCCGATATTTTCTTTAATAATATTGTCGAGCTCGTCGCGGCGGGGCTTACGCCGGGCCAAACGTATTACTTTCGGGTCGATGGAGAAATACCGGGCACTTTTCAATACTGTTTGCGCAATTACTTTTTTGGTGGCACGCTTTCGGGCGATTGCCCAACCGCCGTGGTACTGTGCGACAAAGCCCCCTTCAGTGTGGCAGCCGTGGCTGGGCCGGGTACCAATCCCAACGAACTGGACGATGCGCCATGTTTTAGCGGCGTTTTCTCCGAATCCAACTCTACCTGGTACGTTTTCACGGCTGCCAACAACGGTAGCCTGGAATTTACGCTCACCCCCAACAACGCTGGCGACGACCTCGATTTTGTGATTTATCGATTGCCCAATGGCCCCAGCAACTGCCTTGGCAAAAGTGTGGTGCGCTGCATGGCGGCGGGCGACTTTTTCGTACCCAGCCCCTGCATGGGTCCGACTGGCCTGAATGCCAGTTCGACGGACGTCAATGAACCGGGCGGTTGTTTGGAGCCGGGACAGGACAATTTCCTGGCGGCCCTCCAAATGGTAATGGGTACGACTTACGCATTGGCAGTCAACAACTTCACCTCCAGTGGCAATGGTTTTCAAATCGAATGGGGCGGCACAGCCCAATTTCTGGGACTGGACGCTGGTTTTATCAGCGACGAAGCAGACAGTACTGTGTGCCTCGGCGAAATGGTTGTCTTTACCGATACTTCTAAGGTTGATCAGGGGATGATTACGGCGTGGCACTGGAACTTTGGGGTGGGTGCCCAGCCGGACACGGCCAGCACCCAGGGTCCGCATACGGTACGCTATGCTACGCCGGGCAGCAAAATCATTTCGCTGCGGGTGGAGACTTCCACGGGCTGCGACGTCACCACGACCCAGCCGCTATTGGTGGATACCTGTTGCCTGTTGTCGGCGATGGTACAGTTCCCGCCCAATTGCCCCATGCCTTGCCCTACGGCGGGGGTGGTCGTCGCCAACGATTTGCCGCCAGTGACTTACCAATGGAGCAGCGGCCAGACCGATTCGCTGGTAACCGATCTGGTGCCCGGCGATTATGTGGTCACGGTGAGCGATATAACTGGCTGCACCGATACCGTTGTCTTTACCATTGACAATCAATTGCTTTTCATTCCCAATGCTTTTACGCCCAATGGTGATAATATCAACGACGTGTTTTTCCCCGGAGGAACCGGATTTGAAGTACTCGAGTTGGAAGTCTATTCGCGCTGGGGCCAAAAGGTGTGGAGCGGCGTCGGTGGTGGTTGGGACGGACGGTTGGATGGTCAGGAACTGCCCTCCGATGTGTATGCTTATCGCGGCAGGATCCGGTTCAAAGGGGAGGTGGAGGATTATAAGGGCGAGGTGACGTTGTTGCGGTAGGGACGGACGCAAAAGAATTTTGGGCCAGCTATATTTGCTTATTTACGTCATTTGACAAAAAAATAATATACAACCCGCCAGGACAATTTTATCTTAGCCGCGTAAGCAATGCGTTTAGCGCTGAATGTCTTGCTGGCAAGTTACCCTCCTTCATTCAACTTAAAACTTTTCCTTCGTGAAAACCTATCTTCCTCTCTCTCTCTATATATATATATATATATAGGGATCTTCGCTGTTGTCGTTATGTTGATGTTTTTATTGGGCAGCCATCGTGCGCAGGCCCAGGCGGGCAATTTTTCTTTTGGCACCGTGACCACCGACCCCGCCACCGGCTATGTGAAAATACCCATTAATTGGAATGGCATTTTTATTACCGGGGCCACTGAGTCGGTGCGAATCGGCTTTCCGGTCACTGGCTCCTCCCTATGCCTGGATGTAAATGCTATCAAACAGTCGGTAGCCGCACCTTTTACGTCTACCGACGTACAGATTCTTGGGCAGACCATCACCATATTAAAGGTGGGCGCCACCTTACCCAACAATATTACCCCGCTCATCACGATATACGTCAGGGCAGAGGCTGGTTCTTCGGTAAACGTATCCATGCCAACCACCACCACCGATCGCACCGTGAGGGCAGGGAATACAGTTTACTATGTTGGGTTACCCACCCCCTCTTCCCTGTCGGTAACCATGCCACCACCCTTGTCGGTCACTGGTCAGATCACCAAGCCCCCTATGACTGCTACCGAGCCTACTCTCCCCAACAGTGGTTGTCTAGGTGGGATCAACGGCGGTATTCCCGATATCAATGTAGGGTTTGCAGCGGCTACCACTTGTTTTGCTGGCCCCAGCGACCCCGTTTTTACGGCCTACTGTGCGCAGGGGGACTATGCTGCCACGGTGCCTCCCAGCTACCAGTATACCATCACCCCCACCAAAGCCGAGGATGATACGGCCTGTGATTGCGGGGTAACCCTGGATGACATCGTGCAAGCCAGGAAGTTTGTTTTGCAGATCATCCAGGATGCACCGAGCTTGCGGCAGGTGATCGCCGCAGATGTCAACCGGGATGGCACGATCACCACTACAGATATTTCCATGATGCAGAATTGCAAAGTACAGGGAGTGATACCGCCGGGCTTCCAATGGTGGCGCTTCGTCTCCCAGCGGGAGTACAATATACTCAACGTGCATCCGCTCAGCACCATCAATGTACCCTTCCTGTCGGGTTCGATCAAGACCGGACTCTTGACCCAAAACTTGATCTATCAAGACTTTTACGGGATAAAACTGGGCGATATCATCTACCACGAATGTACGGCCTGTGGCAGCGATGATGGGGTCACCTCGTCCGGCACGGACCGGGCTGCCGTATCGGCCAAAGACCTGTTTTTGGCGGATTTTGCCCCGGAGCCAGGCCAGGAATATTTGATCCCGATCCGCGCCGCCGCCATACGCGGCTTGATTGTACATAGCCTGGAGCTGATGTTCGACCCCAGTGCCCTGGATGTGGTGAGCATTGAACCGGGCGGCTTAACCAACACCTACGCCAGCCATAGCGTAAGGCCAGCGGGGGCGTCCAGTGCGCTAAAATATATGTGGTTCAGTATGCAGCCCGGTGGCGAGGACCTGGATGAGCAAGGGGTGCTGTTCCACCTGCGGGTCAAAGCCAGGAAAAAGGCGGCTTCTCTGCAGGGACTGCTCTGGCAAGGAGCGAGCGAAAGCTTCAACGAGGCAGTTTTTGCGGACGGTGCCGAAAAGGCGCGCTTGAGCTTACAGTCCGCCGGTACGACCGACCATGGATTTGTCGCCCGCCTGGCCGGTGCCAACCCTACCCATGGCGACACCCAACTCACTGTATACCTGCCCGCCGCCGCCGAGCTCACTATTTCGCTGCTCGATCTGACTGGCCGTTTGGTCGGCAGCCAACGGGTGGCCACCAATGCAGGTTAGAACACTCTCCCCATCGACGATTTCTCCTCCGGGCCGGGCCTCTATGCCCTGCACGTCCGGTGTGGGTTTGGCCAGGAGTCGCTACGGCTGATCAAGCACTAGTTTGCTTATTAAGGCTGCCCTGCGATGTGGAATGATCCAACATCGCGGGGCAGCCCTTTTTTATTTCCCTTCTAAAAAAATTGGCGTATGAAACAACTCTTGATCGGGCTGGTCATGGTCTGCTCCTGCCAACCGGCCATAGCGCAATCTTTCTATTATGTAAGGCAGGACGAAAACTTAGGCCAATATGTTTTAGGTGTATATGATGTAAAAAATTGCCGGGATTCTACTGTTTTAACAGCGATTCTCGGTTTGGAAATCTAAAATTTGATGTTTAATTTTTGACATTGTTTCTGAAAGGTCAATACCTTTCATTCAAAAAGTTGAATGATTG
>JAYUXG010000023.1:0-2153 GCA_043753125.1 Saprospirales bacterium
GTATCGAGCGGGTTGTACTGCGGGTCGAGCGTGTGGGAAAGGCCCAACAGGAGCGTTACCGTACGATTGAGCAGCACATAGTCCTTGGGCACCTGCACCGTGCCCGCGATGCCGCGAAAACCAATGTCGCGCACCAAATCCATCAAACTGTTGTTGAAAGGATTGACCTGAATATCGCGGAAATTCAGCCCTTCCAACTTGATCTCGTTTTGCAGAAAATTGCGCAGCGCAGCGATCATCTTGCGGGCCATCTTTTCAGCATCCGGCCCATCGGCCAAAAAACCCATTGTCCGGCAGGCATCCACCATCGCATCGGTGTCGTTTTTCACTGTCGCTTCGATAAGCTGGGTGATACCGGCCCGAAGCTGGGGCGACAAATGGGCCGTTGCGCCAAAATCGAGCAGCGTAACTTCCCCTTTGGCATTGACCAACAAGTTGCCAGGATGCGGATCGGCGTGGTAAAAACCATCCTGAAAAACCATCCGACACCAGACGCGCAGTAATCGCGCGGCCAGTGCACGACGGTCCACGCCCCAGGCATCGAGCTGCGCCAAGTCCGATATTTTTGCTCCTACGCAGTATGTGGTGGTCAGCACCCGCCCGGTAGAGAAGGCGGTAAACACTTGTGGCACGATCACCTCCAGTTCGTCGGCAAGGTTGTGGCGAATGGTGTCCATCGCGCGGGCCTCATTGGCAAAATCCAGCTCTTCCTCGATCATCTGCCGGATTTGGGCATACAAGTAGTCCATACCCTTGATGTCCAGGAACCAGGAAAAAATCTTGGTCAGCCGCTGGATAATGTCTAAATCTATCTGCGCAACCGCCTCAATACCATAGTGTTGCACCTTCACGACGACTTCCGTGCCATCCAGCAAAGCCGCCCGGTGGGCCTGCCCGATGGAAGCGGTGGCCATGGGAATGTGATCGAAACGACTAAAAATTTCCTCTGGTCCTTTGCCCAGCTCTTCCACCAGCCGCTGCTGCACTTCTGCGTAGGGCCGGGCCGGAAGCCGATCTTGCAGTGCCTCCAGCGGACGTTGGAACGTCTCCGGCAAAAAGTTGGACATCACGGACAGCAGCTGCCCCACTTTGATAAACAACCCCTGCAAGTCGAGGATGGTCTGCTTCACGCGCTCGGCATTGCGCAGGTGCAACGCACCGATGCGGCTTGCGTACCAGCGTTGCCCCAAAAACCAGCGTAAAAATAGCAGGCGGAGGTAACTGGCGGCGACCACTAAAGCCGTCCAGTAGGCTTTGCGGACGCGGGCGGCGCGGGAGTGGGTCATGGTGGGTTAGTTACGGGGTAAAGGTAAAGCGAGTATATCTTTGTAAATTCGGCATTCAATGTCGAATTACAAGGTTTCACTGAATGATTCCACCAGGCATCGCACTTGCCCCGAAACCTCGTAGGTTTCAAAAACCTACGAGGTTTAGACGGAAGAACGTATTTTTGTTCGCCACCAATCTCCATTCGCGCCCATGATTACCACTACTCCGCTTGATAGCTGGTTGTTATTACCATATTTACAATCGGGGCAACAACCGCGAAATCATCTTTCGGGAAGAAAGCAATTATGCTTACTTCCTCAAACTATGGAAAAAGCATATTGCGCCAGTTGCCGATAGCCACGCTTACTGTTTGCTGAGCAACCATTTTCATGTACTCATTCAGGTGAAAGAAAGCATTTTGGCCGAAAAGAAGTGTGAAAAGTCGCGCATGAATCAGACCGAGCAGCATTTTGCCAACTTTTTCAACGCCTACGCCAAAGGCTTCAATAAAAGTTATGCGCGTACGGGCAAGTTGTTCGAGGAGCGTTTCAAAAGAAAAAAAGTAACAACCGACAGACATTTTACCCAGTTAATGTACTACATCCACGCCAACCCACAACGACACGGATTTATCTATGATTTCCGCAATTATCCGCATTCCTCCTATCACAGTATCTTTTCAGAAAAGCCGACCGCACTGATGTGCCAGGCAGTTTTAGACTGGTTTGGCGGCAAAGCAAAATTTGAAGCATTTTATCTTGCTATGCACCGAAATCTGCTTGATTTAGGTGGTTTTATCATAGAAGATGATTAACTTCTCGCGACTTCCTAAACCTCGTAGGTTTTTGAAACCTACGAGGTTTCGAGAGCATTATTTCCCTACC
>JAYUXG010000024.1:0-5405 GCA_043753125.1 Saprospirales bacterium
CGTTTCGTGGGACGACTGGGGTCTGGGATGGAAATTGTGGACTTGCCTTACGCGTCGCAGCGCGGCGTGGCGGTGTTGAGCAGCCCGGAAGGCAATCGCAACGCCGTCGCTGAACAGGCATTGGGTATGCTGCTGGCGTTGGCCAACCACAGCCTGCGGGCTGACCGCGAAGTAAGGGCACAGGTGTGGCGGCGGGAAGCTAACCGGGGATTTGAGTTGCAGGGCAAAACATTGGGCATCATCGGCTTTGGGCATACGGGCAGCCAGCTGGCCCGCAAATTGGCTGGCTTGGGGATGCGGGTGCTGGCCTACGACAAGTACAAAATGCCCGGCTATGCTGCCGACCTGCCGTGGGTGGAAGAGACGGACCAAGCGAGCATTCAGGCGCAAGCAGACATCATTAGTCTGCACCTGCCCTTGACCGAAGAGACGCACCACATGGTGGACCGCGCCTTTATCGGGCAATGCCAACCTGGGATAGTTTTTATCAATACCGCTCGCGGCAAGTGTATACGGCTGGAAGATGTAGTGGAGGCGCTGGAGTCTGGTCGAATGGGGGGTGCTTGCCTGGATGTGTTCGAAAACGAAAAGCCGACTACCTTCAACCCAACGGAAAAAATTTGGTACGCGCGGCTGTACGCGCTCGAAAACGTGGTGTTGTCGCCCCACGTGGCTGGCTGGACCCACGAATCGAAGCGACGGCTGGCAGAAGTGCTACTGGCCAAAATAACTGCCGTATTGGCAGATGACCAACGGAAAGAGGGATAACCATACCTCTGGTTCTGTCAAAATCAGGACATTGTACAGCCCGAAGCAATTAAATTATGCCGTAGTTTTCCTATCATTGCGGCCCGTTTCCAAATCATACACACATTTACTTAACCACTGCTTTATGGTACGTTCATTACTCATCACATTTACGATGCTCCTCTCGGTGGGAGTCGCCGTGGCCCAGACTATTTTGCAGGGCAACGTCCGCGACGAAAAGGAGCCGCTGATAGGAGCATCCGTCAAAGTCACCAAACCGGGCGGGGAGTCGATCCGCGGCGGCATCACCAACCCAGAGGGCGATTACCGCATCCAGCTGGACCCTGGCACCTACAATGTGGAGGTCAGCTACACCGGCTACCAGACGCAGGTCACGGAGGGCGTACAAGTGCTTTCCAACAAGATCAACTCCTTGGATATCAGCCTGTCTGCCGGATTGAACTTGATTGAGGTAGAGATCAAAGCCTTCAAAGTGCCGCTGATTAACAAAGACGGCACGGAGTCCGGCGGGACGCTTACTTCCCAGCAGATCAAAAAAATGCCGACCCGTAGTGTGCAACAGATCGTGGCTACCACGGCCGGCGTCACCACCAACGAGGCGGGGGAAGTGAACATCAAAGGTGCCCGGAAAGAGTCCACCAACTACTACATCGACGGCATTCGCGTGTCTGGTTCGCCTCCTCCGGTGCAAGACCTGGAACAACTACAGGTGATCACGGGTGGCCTGGGTTCCGAGTACGGCGACGTGACGGGCGGGGTAATCTCGCTCATCACCAAAGGCCCCGCCTCCGAGTACCACGGCGGCATTGAGTTAGAGAACTCCTATGGCCTCGACCAGTTCGGCTACATATTGGGAACCGCCAACGTGAGCGGCCCCATCCTGAAGAAGAAATTGGAAAATGGGGGCTCGCGCACCGTGGTGGGCTTCCGTATGTCGGGCCAGTTCCTGGACCAAAAAGATGGTGACCCACCGGCCCTGCCGGTCTACCGCGCCAAAGAAAGCGTACTGGCTAACTTGAGTGCGCACCCCCTGCTGGCCAATGGCGGTAGCGGCTCCAATGCCGCCGAAAACCTGACCCGCGACAGTGTGGATATTTTCAAGTACAACCCATTCAACAAACGCCGCGATATAGACGTGACTGGCAAGCTGGATTTCCGCTTGAGCGAGGCTATTGACGTCAGCGTGACCGGCACGTTCAAGGATGCGCAGGACCAGTTCCTGCCGACCGACGCCGAAGTAGGCAAGTCCACGTGGGCCCTGCTCAATTCGCAGAACAACCCAACCAACTACGAACGCCGTTACCGTGGCTTGGCGCGTTTCCGCCACCGCTTGGGCAACGCCGAACCAGAGGTCGGCACCTCTTCCAACCGCGTCAGTATCTCCAACGCCAGCTACCAGATCCAGTTCGGCTTTGAGCGCGGCACGGAGCATCGCTACGATAAGCGCCACAAAGACAACTACTTTGATTACGGCTACGTGGGCAGGTTCGATTTCGATAATGAGCCGGTTGCCGTCCAGATGCAAGATCAGTCCGTAGTACACGTGGGCTATAACCAATTATTTCAAGGCTTTACGCCCGGCAGCCAGAACCCGGGTTTGGCAGCGTATAATGAGTTCGCCAATCAAGAATTGTATAGCTCCTACAATGCTAAAAACGGACTGTTTTCTACGCAGTACGACAACCTGTGGAGTGACCTGCACGTCAACATCAACCAAGTCTACAATCGCAATTCGAAGGGTGAAAAAGATGTGCTGACGTTGATGGCTTCGAGCAGTTTTGACCTGAAATTGGGCAAAAGCGGGGTACACAACATCCAGTTCGGCCTCATCAACGAGCAGCGCACCGAGCGCAGCTGGCGCCTCAGCCCATTTGGACTGTGGAATTTGATGAACCAGTCGCAGAATATCCACTTCAACGGCTTGGACACCAGCCGGATCATTGGCCGCTTCTGGGCCGGCGATTTGTCCGTAGGCATAGGGGACTCCATCGATCAATACGCCATCGCTATCACGTCGGCAGAGCGTTTGCCGGACAGCCGGTTCTATCGCGAAGCCCGCAAGATCAATGGGGTCGGTTTGGACCAGTTCCTGAACGTCAACGCTCTGAACCCGGACCAGCTGCGATTAGATATGTTTTCGGCCCGTGAGCTGATCGAACAGGATTTGGTCGAGTATTACGGCTATGACTACCTGGGCAACAAAGTAGCCGAATCGACTACGTTCAACGATTTCTTTTCCAAAAGGGATGCAGAGAACGTCCGCACCTTCCCGGTCGCGGCCTTGCAGCCGCTGTACCAGGCCGCCTACATCAAGGACAAGTTCCAGTTCAATAAAATGATCTTCAGCGTGGGCCTGCGGGTGGAACGCTTTGACCTGAATACCCAGGTGATGAAGGACGAATACTCTCTCTATCCGATCAACAACGCCAAGGACTTTTTTGCTACACGTACAGGCAATCGCCCCGGCACCGTCGGCGACGATTTCAAGGTGTACGTAGTGAGCGATCAAGATGACACTCCTTATGCTTTCCGCGATGGGGACACTTGGTACGATGCCAATGGCATCCAAGCCAACGATGGCAACCAGCTGTACGGCCAAAAAGTAGTATACCCTTCCTTGCAGGACACCGTTGCCGGCGACGACATTTTCGATACGCGCTTCAACCCTGATCTGGCTTTTGAGGACTACACCCCACAGGTTAACTGGCTCCCGCGCTTGGCTTTCTCCTTCCCGATCTCGGAGGACGCCAACTTCTTTGCCCACTACGACGTGCTGGTGCAACGCCCCTCGGAGAACTGGCAGGTAACTGCCCTGGACTATGCCTACTTCAACACACCCAGCCGCGCACCGACCAAGAATAACGCCAACCTGAAGCCCGAGCGTGTGGTGGACTACGAAGTAGGATTCCAACAGCGGTTGAACCAAAACTCGGCCATCAAGTTCTCGGCCTATTACCGGGAAATGCGCGATATGCTCCAGCGCCGTACCCTCAACCAAGTGTACCGCCTGACGACCTACAACACCTACGGCAACGTTGATTTTGGCACCGTCAAGGGTTTCACCGTGCAGTATGACCTGCGCCGCATCCAGAATGCGGAGTTCCGCCTGGCCTACACCCTGCAATTTGCCGACGGCACCGGATCGGATGCCAATGCCAACCGGGGCCTGACTCGCCGGGGCAACATCCGCAACCTGTTTCCGCTTAGCTTCGACGAACGCCACAACATCAGCGCGATCCTGGATTATCGTTTTGATGAGGGCCGGAACTACAATGGTCCACGGCTTGGCGGCAAGGACATTTTGGCCAATTTTGGCGTCAATTTCCAAATGCTGACCGCTTCGGGCCGCCCATACACGTCTAAACTACAGGCCACCCGCTTCGACGGCAATGGCACTGTCGGGTCGATCAATGGCAACCGCCTGCCTTGGCGCTTGAACGTCGATATGCGGGTGGACAAATCCTTCAACCTGGCGGCGGCAGGCAAAAAACCCCTTAACATCAATGTGTATCTCCGGGTGTCCAACCTGCTCAACCGCAAGAACGTCGTCAAGGTGTATCCCGTCACCGGTTCGCCAACCGACGATGGCTTCCTGGCTGGCGGCGACGGGCAAAACGTGCTGGACGGCTACGTCACGGAAGGGCGTAACTTGCAGGGCTACCTGGATTCTTACTCTTACGTGCTGCTCAATCCGGACAACTATAGCCAACCCCGTCGGATTTTCCTCGGAGCGGCGTTCGAATTCTAAAATCAAACAAACTTAAACATTATAAGCATTATGCGTACTCATAAAATTTGGTTGGCTGCGGCTATGGCACTGCTGGTGGGCGGGCTCTTTGCCCGAGAACCCAACCCGCGCGCGCTCTCCAATCAGCAAATAAAAGAAATAGAATACCGCGACGGAGTCTGCGCCAACTCTTTGTCGCAGATCGATCAGGAGATCAATAACGTCCGGGCCAGGTTGCTGGGCGGCGGCGACTGCTGGTGGAACCTGACTGAAGGCCGTTATATCGTGCCAAAAGTAGACGTGTCCACCGGCGCAGACGAAGTGTCGTCCATTTTTGCCGGTTCCGTATGGATCGGTGGCGTGGACCCCGGTAAAAACCTCAAACTGGCTTGTCAAACCTTTCGCAGCGATGGCAGGAACGATTTCTGGCCCGGTCCACTCCGCGATAGCGACGGCACCACAGATGCCGCTACCTGCAAAAACTGGGACTTTCACTTTCGGGTGACTGGCTCTGACATCCGCAAGCACCTTCGCAACTTAGCCGAAGGCAATTTGGATCCCAACAGCATCCCTCGTAGCCTGCGGGGCTGGCCTTCGCAGGGCAACGTCTATTTTGTCGAGGTATGGGGTTTCGATTTGCCCTACAGCGTACAAGGTTTGGCCGGTTTTTTCGATAAGGACGACAACGGCATCTACGACCCGCTCAAAGGCGACTATCCGTCCATCGAAATCCGGCGCTGTCCGTTGGACCAGTTCCCGGACGAAATGATCTTCTGGATTTACAACGACGAAGGTGCCGGTGGTACACACGCCCGCACCAATGGCACGCCCATCCGCATGGAAGTACAAGTGCAGGCTTTTGGCTACACCACCAACGATGAGCTGAATGACATGACCTTCCAGCGCTACA
>JAYUXG010000025.1:0-2146 GCA_043753125.1 Saprospirales bacterium
GCCAACTGCCGAATGGCATCGGAATAGGGCCCGGCACAGTTTAAAACCAGCCGGGCGCGCAACTCGAAAGCATCATTTTGCAAGCCATCCCGCAGGGAAACGCTTTGCAAGGTGCCTTGGCCATCTTTTTGAAAACCAACCACTTCGAGATGGTTGGCGACGGCTGCACCCGCTTCGGCGGCACTTTGTACAATAGCCAGGCAATAGCGGGCATCGTCCAACTGACCGTCGTGGTATAGCACCGCACTGTGGACGCGCGGCGAGAGACCGGGCATCCGGCGTAGGGCCTCGGTACGGCTCAACCAATTACTTTTCGGCAATTGGTCTTTTCGCGCGGCAAACCAGTCGTAGAGGCCCAGCCCAATACGGAGATATATGCCCTCCCACCAACTGAATACGGGTGTGAGAATGGCCAAGGGCCGGGCGAGATGAGGGGCATTGGCCAATAGCGTATGGCGTTCCGACAGGCCATGCCTAACTTGGCGAAGTTGGGCCAGATCGAGATTTTTGAAGGCTTGCTCCAGATAGCGCACACCGCCGTGGATGAGTTTGGTGCTCCGTGACGAGGTGCCCGCAGCGAAGTCGGTTTTTTCCACCAAGGCCACTTTGAATCCGCGCAAGGCAGCGTCCAAAGCGCAGCCTGCCCCCGATGCGCCGCCACCGATAATACAGAGATCGAAATCTTCGGTGCGTAACCTTTGTAGGTGCTCTTGTCGGTTCATAATCACAGGCTCTGCTGCCAACGCCATGCATCGGCCAAGGCTTCCCGCAGGCTGCGTTTGGCCGTCCAGCCCAAGCCCGTGCGTACCTTCGTCGCATCGGCGTAGACCGCTGAAATGTCGCCCGGTCGCCGTGGCCCGATCTTATAGTTCAGGGGTTGACCACTGACTTCCTCGAAGGTCTTGACCAGCTCCAGCACGGTGTTGCCCTGGCCGGTACCAACATTGAAGACTTGATAATTGGTGGTTGCTGAGGACGCGGCGGCTAGGTTTTGCAGGGCCGCCACATGGGCTTCGGCCAAATCCACCACGTGGATGTAGTCGCGTACGCACGTGCCATCGGAAGTCGGATAGTCGTTGCCAAAAATGGTCAGTGACGGGCGCGTACCGATGGCGGTCTGGGTGATGAACGGTACCAGATTGCCCGGTACGCCCAGCGGCAGCTCCCCGATGTGGGCCGACGGATGCGCGCCAATGGGATTGAAGTAACGCAGCGAGATAATCCGTACTGTCGGGTCGGCAGCAGCCACGTCGCGCAGGATTTCCTCGCCGATCTGCTTGGTGTTGCCGTAAACCGAGGACGCGGGCTGCACGGGGGTTTCCTCGGTGACCGGGAGTTTTTCTGGTTCCCCATAGACCGTGCAAGAGGAAGAAAAAATCAAATTAGGGACGCCCTCACTGCGCATGGCCCGGAGTACGGTGACGAGCGAGCCGAGGTTATTGTCGTAGTATTTAAGGGGCTGCTGCATGGATTCCCCAACCGCTTTGGATGCCGCAAAATGGATGACACCGCCAATTTTTTCTTCTTTTAATATACGGCACAAAGCAGCATAATTATTACAGTCTTCTCTATAAAAGGTCGGTTTTTCGCCTATAATACTGGCCAGGCCATCCAGGACGCTGGCTTGCGAATTGGAGAAATCATCCACGAGGACGGGCCGAAAACCAGCCTCAGCGAGAGCGACTACTGTGTGCGAACCAATGAAGCCGGTGCCACCGGTAACGAGAATGTTCATGGAAGGGGGTTGAGATTGTGGAGAAAAAATGTGGAGATTGTGGAGAAAAAATGTGGAGGGCGTTGAGAAGAATAAGTGCGCTGAACATTCTCAACCTGCGCAGCAGACTCAACCACCTCAACCTTCTCAACCTCTCTTTTTATAATGCACGTCCGGCAGTGCCCGCAACAACTCTGCCGCTTTTTCGGGGGTGATGTCACGTTGCGGCGCAGCCAGCATTTCATAGCCAACCATAAATTTTTTCACCGTCGCCGAGCGCAGCAAAGGCGGATAGAAAGTCATGTGCCAATGCCATTCGGGATGCGGCTCCCAGTCAGAGGGGGCCTGGTGAATGCCTGCCGAATATGGGAACGATACTTCAAACAGGTTGTCGTAGCGGATGGTCAGTTGGCGGTAGGCCGCCGCAAAAGC
>JAYUXG010000026.1:0-2145 GCA_043753125.1 Saprospirales bacterium
ACCAGCAACAGCATTTTCAAGTTCAATGCAGACCTGCAACCGGTCTGGAAAGAACCCATCGTGTTCAAGACCATGGGTGGCATGGCAGTCTATATGGGCCACGTGAATATGCTCTCCTACACCAACCCAACGGACCATGCCACCACCGATTACGTGGTGGAGGATGCCACCAAGTACCTCTACCAAATCCTGCCGGACGGGACTGTCACGAAGAAAGACAGCGATATTCCCAAGAAAGAACTCAACGAGGAGGCTGCCTTTTTCACCGATGCCCAAGGGTTGAACATCCTGACCATTGTCGGCGACGAGACTTTTCCCACGGGCCTGCTCAACTGGTATACCTTTTCCCACGACCACCTGAAAATGACCAAGCAACAGATCAAACTGCCCTTGCCCACCAGCACGGACAAGGACAACGAATCGGGCTGGCGGCTGAATGAAGTGACGGCCTCGGGACTGTACTTCTACTACGTGTCGTACAAGAACAAGGTTAAGGACGATAGTCGCCCTATTCTGACGGCCCACGTCGTGCACGTGGACCCCAAGGGCAAGGCCGGGGCCATCGTTGACATTGACCTGGAGGTAGAAAAATACACCATTATGCCGGTCGGCTTCCATCAGGATGTGTACCCCGGACTGTATGTGGGCAAACCGGAACTGTACGAAACGGGCATAAATGGCACAGGGAGTTCGGCCAGGGCCTATTTCATCCCCAACGATAATGCGTACATGGGGATCAAAATAAGTGAAAGTGCCCGGCGCATCTATACCGTTACCGCCTCGAACCAGGAGTTGAAAGTTTCCAAAGACGGGACATCCAGTGGGGATGTACTGGGCAGAAGTCCAACGGTGCGTACGCTGGAGTTCGGGGTGTATGAGCTCAGCGGCAAAAAGATTGCCCAAAAAAGTGTCAAGCTCCCGTCCGTAAAATTGGCCATGTCCGACAACTACAGCAGTGGGGCCAGTCAAATCGACATCATACCGTTGGCCGGTGACGATGGCGTGGTCTATAAATACCTCAACAATGGCAATGGTATCCTGTGGGCCGTCAACAATCAGGGGGAAATAGGGCAGGAACAGAAATTCAAGACCTGCGACTATAAAGAGATGACGGCGAGAAACCACTACGATGTATTCGCCGGTCGCTATTACTCGCTCCGGGATTTTAAGAATTCTCCTTATGTGGCCAAGGAAAAGTCGCCCGCCTACCAGTCTTTCCAGAAACTGGAGGAAAAAGAGGAAAGGAACGCCCTCTATCTTTCGCTGAAAGACTATGATTTGTTCTCCGTGTGGGATGCCAAAGACAAAACCATCAAATTCAACGCATTCCCTAAAAACTAACCATTATCTATGAAAAACTATTTGATCACGGCCATCCTGTTGGTCTTTGTTGCCCAGGTTGGTTTTGGGCAAGCTACCGTCCGCGTCTTTAATTATCGTCCCACCGGCGAGTTTGGCTTTGTGATGAAGCCATTGACCTCCGTGGAGGTGGCCTGGCAGGCGCGTTTCAGCAAGCGGCCCACCAAGCGCTGGCGGTCGGGCATCTCCCTGCTCTACTTGCCGCTCCAACCCCGGCTGGCCGTATTTCCGCTCTATGGCGTACTGCAAGATGGCCGGGGCACCACCATAGTACCCACAGCACAGGCGTACCAGCAATACACGATGTTCCAGTTGGCAATGGGTTCTGACTACGCCCTGGTGCACCGGAAAAAATTCAATTTTTATGTCGGCGCGGACCTGGTCGCCGGGGCAGCCAAGGTGGACTATACGTATGCCGGATTAACCGATGAAAGTTACCAGGGCGGTAGCATCCTGGCCGGTTTCCGGGCCAGGGTGGGCGCAGAATACGCCGTGACCAGTCATATTGGGGTATTCGTAACGGCCAACCGCGAAGGCTTTTTAATGGCCGAGCCTAAAGCCTATTTGGCAGCCAATGACTACGGGATTGGTCTGCGCTATTCATTCAACTAAAAACCCTCTTAACCACTTGTGATGACCAAAATAATTTTCAGTCTGGTTTTTATAGTCCTCACTGCTTCCTGCCACCAAGCCCTAAAAGAAGTCAGTGATTACTTTCCTACCGTCACCACCGTTTCCGCTGCAATACAAGCCGATGGCAGCGTCTTGGTGCAAGGCCAAATCGAG